>DAOUTY010000107.1 GCA_030668425.1 Chloroflexota bacterium | reverse complement strand
AGATCCCGACGGCTGGCTTACTGAAGAGCTCCAGCGAAGCGTTTTGACCGCTAAGCTTGACGCCGTTTTGAACTGGGGACGGCGATGGTCATTATGGCCAGTTAGCTTCGGCCTGGCCTGCTGCGCCATGGAGATGATCGCTGCCTTTGCTCTACGATTCGACGTATCGCGCTTCGGCATGGAGCTATTGAGGGCCTCCCCACGACAGGCTGATCTCATGATCGTGTCTGGAACAGTGACCTGGAAGATGGCACCTGCAGTCAAGATGATCTACCAGCAGATGGCAGAACCAAAATGGGTAGTAGCGATGGGCGCATGTTCCATAAGCGGCGGCCCTTTTGCCGATTCATATAACGTAGTGCCCGGAGTAAACCACATCATCCCCGTGGACGTATATGTTCCAGGCTGTCCGCCACGTCCTGAGTCCTTGTACAATGGTCTGATAATGCTCCATGAAAAGATTTCGCAGGATAGCATTGTGAGGAGCTAGAGATGGCTGAACTACAGATTGGTGACAGGATCAAAGTCAAGGAGAGATCAAACTACACCCTCAGCGGATGGGAGGGGGAAGTAATGGAGGTCAAAGAAGACCCCAAAGGGTGGATAATAATAAAGGCCGACAAAACTGGATACCGGATGGCTTTCCCAGAGAGTGAACTCGAAAAGCTCTAGGATCGAAGACAGTATATAGCAAGATGACGAAGCCATTGATTGGAACGGAAGTTGCTGAGAAAATAGAGGAGCATCTTCCAGGAGCAGTGGTTGAAGCCGGCGAGAACTCAATTTTACTGAATAGTGAATCCGTACTGGATATTTGTCGTTTCCTGAACCAAACGGCGGGATTAGACTTCGACTACCTGACCAACCTCACCGCAGTCGATTACCTGGATTACTTCGAGGTAGTCTACCATCTGGTCTCGATGAAACACAACCACAGCCTTGTCCTCAAGGCCAGATGCTTCAACCGCGAGAATCCTACAATACCCTCCGTTACATCCATCTGGGGAGGAGCCGACTTCCAGGAGAGGGAAGTCTATGACCTTCTGGGGATTCGCTTTGACGGTCACTATAACATGAAGCGCATTTTCCTCTGGGAGGGATTCCAAGGACACCCGCTCAGGAGAGATTTTCTGTAAGGCTGCATTTGAAGATGGCAAAATCCGATTTAATTCTGTTGCACGCCCCGAGCAACTACGACTTTAGAGAGCGGGCGATAATGTACGGCCCGATAAGCGACGTGATCCCATCCACACCTATATTTGAAATGTACCCCATAGGCCTCGTCAGCATCGGTGCCCATCTTGAAAGAAACGGTATCCGCACCAGAATCATAAATATTGCGAACCGTATGCTGAAGGATCCAAGGTTTAACGTTGAGCAATTTATCAAGAAGCTGTCGGCCAGTGCTTTCGGTATCGACCTGCACTGGCTGCCACACGCACATGGCAGCCTTGAGCTAGCGAAGATTGTAAAGACGCTACATCCGTCAACGCCCGTTATCATGGGAGGATTGTCTGCCAGCTATTTCTATAAGGAGCTAATCACTTACGAACAGGTTGATTTCGTCGTGCGCGGTGATTCCACCGAAGCGCCTATGCTACAGCTGATGCAACGCATAAAATCTGGCGAGACCTTTGATGACATCCCTAACCTGAGCTGGAAGGACGACACCGGAGGATCTCACCATAATCCTCTCACCTCAGTTCCCACTAGCCTTGACGAGATGCCGATGGACTATGCATACCCAGTGAAGTCGGTGCTCAGGCACCGGGACTTAGCGGGCATAACGCCTTTCGGAGACTGGATGCGCTATCCCATAACCTGCGCCGTCACCTGTCGCGGTTGCAACTATGACTGCCTTACTTGCGGCGGTTCAAGATACGCATACAGCAACAGCTTTGGCCGTGAGAAAACGGCCTACAGAAGTCCCCAGCTACTGGTCAACGATATAGTAAGCATACAGCGCTACCTTAATGGTCCAGTATTCGTAATCGGGGACATCCGCCAGTCGGGCGGTGATTACGCCGACCGGTTCCTCTGGTCACTGAAAGCTGCGAAAGTGAAGGCCCCAATAGTCTTGGAGCTTTTCGCCCCCGCCACAAGTGACTTCTTCGAGAAAATAAACGCGGCGATCCCTAACTACAACATTCAGTGGTCACCGGATTCAACCGATGAAGAGGTTCGGCGTGCCTTCGGCAAGGGGTATAGCAATTATGAAATAGAGAACACCATCCAGGCTGCCCTTGAGAACGGCTGCAAGAGGTTCGACCTGTTCTACATGATTGGCCTCCCCAAGCAGTCCTACAGTTCGGTTATACAGAACGCAACTTACTTGAGACACCTTCTTCGGGAATTTGGCCAACAGAGGAAGCTTCTTCCCTTTATATCGCCACTTGCTCCTTTCGTCGACCCCGGGAGCAAGGCATTTGAAAACCCGGAGAGCTGCGGTTACCGCCTGTGTTATCACACGCTGGAGGAACACCGACAGGCGCTCAAGAACCCGAGTTGGAAATATATGCTCAACTATGACACAGAGTGGATGAGCAAAGATGAGATAGTGATGAGCACTTATGAAGCCGGGATTGCCTTCAATCAGTTGAAGATGGAATACGGCTTAATCGCCCCCAAGATAGCTTCGGGCGTGGAAGCGCGAGCCCGAGGTGCAATGGCGCTGATGAAACAAATTGATCGGATCGTTGCCGAGCACGGCCTCGACAGCGACAAAATGATGTCCCTGAAACAGGATGCAGACATACTAAGCTCCTCATCGATTTGCCAGAAGAAGGAGATGAACTGGCCAGCGGCATCTTTCATGCGCAATGCCCCGCGAATCTTGTGGGCGTTTGCCACTGGGAGCGAGTTAAAGTATGGAGCTTGAAGCACAACCCTTTGTAATCAACTTCGGGCCCTCGCACCCGTCGACTCACGGTGTGTTCCGCCTGAGGACGATATTGGACGGCGAGGTAATTGTAGATGTGGAGCCGATTTTCGGCTACCTCCATCGGGGCATCGAGAAGTTAGCAGAGGGCCGCACCTACGTACAGAACATACCCTTCACCGACCGCCTCGATTATCTGGCCTCGATGACCGCCAACCACGGCTACGTTTTAGCCGTGGAGAAACTCGCCGGGATAGAAGTGCCTGAGAGGGCCGAGTACCTCAGGGTGATCATGTCGGAGCTGATGCGCATTTCCAGCCACCTGATGGCAGTCGGCTTCCTCACCAATGAGTTGGGCGCGATGATGACCCCCCTGCTTTACATGTACCGCGAGCGCGAGAAGATACTGGACCTGTTCGAAATGGTCTGCGGTCAGAGGCTGACCTACAACTACATGCGCTTCGGGGGGGTAAGCCATGACATCCCACGCGAGTTCTTGCCCGCCGTGAAGAAGTTCGTCCGTGAGATGCCGGGCTTTATCGACGAGTATGACCAACTTCTAAAGGAAAACGAGATCGTGCTCGCCCGCACTAAGGGCGTAGGCATTCTACCCGCCGACGTGGCCATTAACTATTCGGTGAGTGGCCCCATGCTCCGAGCGAGCGGTGTGAAGTGGGATATCCGCAAGGACGACCCCTATTCGGTCTACGACCGGTTCGATTTCGACATACCTACAGGCAGTGCTGGCGATATATATGATCGTTACCGGCAGAGGATCGAGGAGATGAGGCAAAGCGTTCGCATTCTCGAGCAGGCCATAGAGCAGATCCCGCCAGGAGAGGTCTGTACCAAGGTGCCCAGCCTGTTGCGCCCGCCCAAGGGCGAGGTCTTCGCCCGCATCGAAGCGCCGAAGGGCGAACTGGGTTACTACCTGGTGAGCGACGGTTCAATAGCGCCCTACCGCTTCAGGGTACGTCCTCCGGCCTTGATCAATCTGGGTGTTCTGCGTTATATGTCTCGCGGTTGGAAAATCGGGGACCTCATCGCAATATTTGGCAGCGTGGATATCTGCGTGGCCGAGGTTGATAGATAATGAGCGTCTGGGAATACATCGTAGACCTGTTCGTGAACGTCCGCACTGACTGGATCGAATGGCTACAGGGTTTCAACCTGGCTAGCTCGCTAATAATATTACTCGACAGCCTTATCGGCATTATCCTTATGCTCATATTCGTATTCCCCATAGTGATCATATTCATCTGGCTGGAGAGGCGGTTCATCGCCTGGATGCAGCTCCGCCCCGGGCCCAATCGCTGTGGCCCATTCGGACTGCTACAACCGATCGCAGATGCCATCAAGACATTAATCAAGGAACTCATTATGCCCGCTAAAGGCGATAAACTGGTACACTGGCTTGCCCCAGTGGTATTGTTCTTCTCAGGATTAATGCTTTTCGCGGTGATCCCTATCGGCAAAGGCCATCTTGGTGCCCTTGCCGATCTTAACATAGGTATACTCTACATAGTTGCCATTGGTTCACTGAGTGTTACCGCGATTTTCATGGCCGGCTGGAGCTCAAATAATAAGTATGCCTTGCTGGGCGCAATGAGAGCAGTGGCTCAATTGGTTAGCTATGAGGTGCCAATGGTACTCTCAATTGTTGGTGTGGTCCTCATAGTTGGCTCACTGCAGATGAGCGAGATCGTAGGCCAGCAGTCATATCCCTTCATCCTAGTTCAGCCTTTGGGTTGCTTTATATACTTCATCGGCGCCATGGCTGAGCTTAACCGCTCCCCGATGGACCAGATCGAAGCGGAGTCGGAGCTTACTACCGGCTACTTCACCGAGTATTCAGGAATGAAGTTCGCCACCTTCTTTCTCGGCGAGTATATCAGCACCCTAGCCATCGCCACCATAGTGACCACACTCTTCCTCGGTGGCTGGAAGGGACCATTCCTTCCTGTATGGTTCTGGTTCGTGTTCAAGGTATTTGCAGTCTTCCTAGTTATCTTATGGATGCGTGCCACCCTGATTCGTGTTCGGATAGACCAAATCATGGCATTTTCCTGGAAGTTCCTGCTTCCAATGGCGTTGATCAACATTTTCATTACCGCTGCCGAGGTCCTGATCTGGGATAAATGGATGTCAGGCTGGGAAAGCTTCCCCTGGCCATTTATATTCGTAAACTGGGCCATCGCAGTGGTACTCATCTTGTTGTGGTCGAAGATATTCTTCAAATTAGGAGGAGGAAGAGTTGAGGTTGGAGAGGTACGGCCTGGGTATAGCCAAGGGTATGGCGCTGACCTTCAGGCACCTGTTTCGTAGCTTTATTACGACTCAGTATCCCGAGAAGAGACTCAGCACATCCCGCCGAATAAGAGGTCAGCAGTTCGTGTGGAGAAGTGACCTTTGTACTGGCTGTGCCACGTGTGCCAAGAGTTGCCCTCATGGAATTATCCAAATCACGACTTCGACAAATGGCGATAATCGGTACGTGGTTGACAATATCGAGTTCGACACCGGGCGCTGCATGTTCTGCGGCCTGTGTGTTGAAGCATGCCCCTACAATGCACTATACATGGGACGCAGCTACGAGCAAGCGAGATACAGCAGGAAGCTGCTGTGGGCGGACATGGAGACATTGATGGATCCTGCAAACCAAGTCAGCGCCTACGGCCATCCTGAGCTGGAGTGGCGGATACCAAGGCAAAGCCTCCTCGTGTACGGCCAGATTTCACAAGAAATGGTTGACGAAGAAAATGACTGAGTTAGCTTTCTGGGTAATAGCAATAGTGCTGGTCAGTTCCGCTTTGGCAGTGGTTTTGCTGCGGAATGTCTTCCGGGCAGCCCTACTCTTGATAGTGTGTTTCTTTGGTGTTGCAGCGCTCTATATCACACTCAACGCCGACTTTCTGGCCGCGGCGCAGGTTTTAATCTACGCCGGCGCCATCGGTATACTACTCTTATTTGCCATCATGCTCACCCGTGATTTGCACAGCGGTAACCCATTTCATAGACTTCATCTTCCAGCTTTGGTGCTGTCCCTGCTGCTGCTGGCAACGATCATAGGAGTAGTCATAGGCACTGACTGGACTACTATTTCAGAAGTGCCTCAGGTGGTGGAAATGCCCCTTGATGAGCCAACCACCAGCTATATTGCAATAGCGCTTTTCGATCAGGACAATGGGTTTGTACTGCCTTTTGAGATAGCATCTGTGCTCCTGCTTGCAGCGCTCATAGGAGCTGTGGTACTGGTTAGACGCGAGGGAAAGGATTAACGATGAGCCTTGGACTTGAGCACTATCTGATACTTTCAGCGATCTTGT
>DAOUTY010000165.1 GCA_030668425.1 Chloroflexota bacterium | reverse complement strand
GTGACCGATGTATGCCCGTAATTCCTGTCGCCCCAGTTCTTTGATTGGCTTGAGCAAACCGTTCGAGCTAAGGAAAGTGAGGTACCTCTTTAGGATTTCGATGTACCAGGTGATAGTCTTGGGGCTTCGGTTGGAGGCCTTTAGGCTCAGTACGTAGTCTTCCAGCAGCGCTACAAATACTTGGGCGAGACCCTTTTTATTATTGGCTGCCTTTTTATTGTTCTTGTTGTTGTTTTGGAAAGCAGAAGCGCGATGCACAGCACATCCTCCGTGCTGCCTCATCGCGCTTCTGTTTCTACTCTGGCGATGAGCCAGTAATGTTATTTCCTCTTAACCTACAACAAATAAGTGTTATTGTCAAGTGATATAGCCACGATTCGAACGTAAAGTGCAGTCACGTCTCTCCTGCAAGAAATCCCTGTAAACCAATGGATAATCTATATGTACATAGCAAATACCCCGGGGGCGATACCGATGATATGTCTGACCTCAACGGATAACAGATGAAATCCTGGTTGTCGATGCAAGTATATCTATGGGCGAGTAGCGCTGGTGCTGCTTTTTGATATCAGTCGCGAACAGGTTCAAATATAACCGAACAGATGCCAGGCTCGAATGCCCGAGGATCCTCTGCAGGCTGAAGATATCGCCTCCGTTGAGAAGGTAGTTCTTGGCGAAGGTGTGGCGGCAGCTATGGGGCGATACCCTAACCCCGGTGATGCCCTCCCTGTTCGCCTGTCTCCTCAACATCTGCTGCACGCCGTTCCTGGTCAGCGGAAGTCCCCGTTCGCTTAGGAATAGCCCGGTCACATTGTCGGTCAACGGGCGGGACCTGTGGTAGTTGATGTACTTCCACAGCGCTCTGCGAACTACGCTGCCGATAGGGACTATTCTTTCATTGCCTCCCTTAGCCCTTGTGATCCTTATCTGGCCTGCCTCGAGGTCGACATCGTCAAGGCTGATGCCGGTTACCTCTGATACCCTGAGACCTGAGTCCAGCATAAGCAGCAGAATTGCAAGGTTACGGCTGTTATTACCGTTTGGCCTCTGCCAGCCCTGTGCCAGTTGGGCTATCTGGTCATCGGTGAAAGTGTTGATGATCTTGGTGGAGGCCTTGGGCACCGGGATGCCAGCCATCGGATTGTTTGCGAGGTACTCCTCCCGCATAAGCCAGGAGAAGAAGGCTTTCAGTGTTCGGACATATCCCTGTACTGTAGCTTGGGAGAGGAGTTTATCTGATCGAGGACACCTGGCTTCGGTCTGTAGATACCGGATGAAAGCCCTGATGTGGTCCCTGTTGATTTGAGCTACGTCAGTAGGCATCCTCCTTGATTCGAGGAACTGCCGGAACTTGACGAGGTAGCATGTGTACCACTCGATGGTCTTCGCAGCCTTGCCCTCGGTGGCGCAGGAGAGCTTGAATCCCTCTATAAGGTGGTCGAGCTGAAGAACGTTTGTGTTCATTGTATCCTCCGGATGTGAAATCTTGGTGGCATGGGTGGCCGTGGTTGCTGGGAAACGATGGAAATCAGGTTGACACCGGTGCGTGAAATCAGGTTGACAAAATCAAAAGGCAATAAAAAATCGACCCCCTTTCAAGGCCGACTCCAACCATATGTTGTGTTTCTAGGCTAGCCAAACGCTATATATTGTGGTTTGGTGAGCCGTGTGGGATTCGAACCCACGACACCCTGATTAAAAGTCAGGTGCTCTAACCCCTGAGCTAACGGCCCTTATTTCTCCTTCGGCGAATAGTTGAATTGTTGCTCCGTTTCATGGAGTTAGCGTCTTCCCTGTTGCCAAGCTGATTGTACCTATGTGCACCTTCACTGTCAATGTGTGCTCAGCAGCAGGCTATCGAACAAGGACTACCTCCTCTTTAAGTAGGTTTAAGAAAACGGGCTCCGACATGTCGGAGCCCGTTCATCTGGTCGAAACGCGGGTTTAACTATTCAGAATCTCCATAGCCTCCTCACTGTAGGCATCCATCAGATAGGGTATTCCTGTAACCTTGGCGCATTCTTCAGTAAGGGACATGAGCTCGCGCCTGGTAATCGCCGGTACGCTGAAGCACCTCGCGCCTGCCATCAGTTGCTGCAGTCCCACCTTGATCTTCTCAGCGTAGCTATAAATACCTACGGCTCCGAGAGGGATCTTCGACATTTCATCTCTGCCAACTATGCTCAGTACGTCTTCGTAGTTGATAAAAATCTCCTCGGGGGTTGAGCCAAATTGGCTTACTGTATTCGGCAACTTGCCGTCTCTCAGCCATTGCTGGATGTTCTTCCCCACCATTCCCGGGATCATCAAAGCACGCCCCATGCAGACCGCTTTGGTAAACGGGGCGCCAAGGGCGAGCGCTTTGAATACCCCGTCCTCGCTGCTGAATCCGCCAGCGAAAGCTATATCCGGTACCCGCTCGCCTTTGTCAGCCAGCTTCTGGCAGAACCTATAAGCGGCCGCGTGCAGATAGAGACTTGGCATACCCCACTCTTCCATCATCCGCCACGGGCTCATGCCTGTTCCGCCGGGAGCGCCGTCTATCGTAAGCAGGTCGATTTTCGCTTTCGAGCCCCACTTGATGGCCATGGCGAGCTCACGCAGGCCATAAGCGCCGGTTTTCAAGGTAACGCGTTTGAATCCCAAATCCCTCAATCGTTGAACCTCTGTGTAGAAGCCCTCTTCGTCGATGAAACCGAGTCTACTGTGCCGTTCAAATTCCTTGATGGCTCCGTCCTTATATGCTGCCTGGTTGACCGGATTCGAGGGATCGGGGGTGACGATGTAGCCACGTTTCTGCAGTTCCAGTGCCCGTTCCAGACTGTTGACTTTGATCTCACCTCCGATACACTTCGCGCCCTGCCCCCACTTCAGTTCAAGCGTCTCAAGGCCGTGTTTGTTGCGGACGTATTCGGCAACGCCCAGTCTTGTATCCTCTACGTTCATCTGCACCAGGATTTCGCCATAGCCCTGATGGTAGCGTCGATAGATCTCGATTCGACGGTCCATATCCGGCGCTGAAACAACTTTGCCGTTTGAGTCAAGCTCAAGCTGTGGGTCGATACCGCAGACATTCTCGCCACAGACCAGTGTAACCCCGCTGATGGCGGCACCGATGGCAAAGTGTTCCCAGTTCTTGCGGGCTATCTCTGTGGAACCCAGGGCACCAGTGAAGATGGGAACCTTCATTTTGACTTTAATGTCCCAGCCATATTCGGTCTCAGTGTTTACCGCAGGGAAGGTAGCGGTATCGGGATCGCCTACAACGCCAGGTGGCAGTCCTGTGGCCCCCAAGGCATATCCCTGGATATTGAGATGCGAGTAGTCAATAGGATAGTCCTTGTCTCCCCCAGCGATGACATCGCCGAAGGGACCGGGGTAGATCAGTTCCCGCCCGCGGAAGGTTGACTTGAATATCTCGCAGTTCCCTGTGCAGCCATCGATGCAGCGAGTGCAAATACCACTCATGGGCACTACACTCTTAGAACGATTGGTGGTTCTCGTTGCTTCGTTTGCATTTGGTCGTTGCAGGTTCATTCTCTAGGACTCCTTTTCTTGATTTTGGTTCGGTAACCCTTTGCTATTCGTCGTCAGATGGAGAACTCTATGCTTTTTACTGGCTTATGCCATTATTGCTGGATGTTGTGACACATCATTTAGTCTGATTCGCTTAAAGTAGTCTGTTCCTCCTTTGCATAGTATTTCGTTTATCACAGCTGTTTTACTAGGCCTTCAACGAGTTCCGCTATCGCTGGAGAGCTTGTTAGCCCCGGCGACTCGATGCCGATCAGGTTTATCAATCCCGGCAGTCCTCTATCCTGCTCGTGTCTGATTACGAAGTCCCTGAAACCTTCACCCGGCCCTGCGAGCTTGGGTCTGATGCCTGCCATCTCCGGCTCCAAGTCGCCGTATTCAATAAAAGGGAGAAATGATTTCACCGAGTCATAGAAAGCACCTTTTTGCGACTCATCGACCTTGTAATCTAGCTCATTTACATACCGCGCGTTGGGTCCTAGCCTCATCCTCCCTTCAACATCAAAAACATTATGGATTCCCATTCCTCCTGCGCCAGATTCCGGCACTGGATATATCAGTTTTTTAACCAGCCTGCTTTTACTGCTGCCTACGCTGAAGTATTCCCCTTTGCAGTAGTGCAGCTTATACCCCGCTTGATCTATATCTATTCCCGCAAGCTGAGCGATTCTATCGGAAAGCAGTCCGGCGCAGTTTATCAGGACCTCGGTTTTGAAGGGAAAGGTACCAGACCCGTTTTCCACCATAACTCTATATCCATCGGGCAGTCTTTCTATCCCAATGACCTTTGATCTATAGGCAATCTCAGTACCTTTCTCCTTTGCCCTGCCGAGAAAGAATCTCATCAGAGCATATGAGTCTATGATGCCGCTTGAAGGCGAGGAAACGGCGGCAATCGCCTCAACGTTTGGTTCCAGCTCCTTAACCTCTCCTCTGGAGAGCATTGCCAGGTCCCTGGCACCATTCCTTTTCCCTTGTTCTAGCAATGCCTCCAATTGCCCGACCTCGTCGTCTCTGGTTGCTACGATAAGTTTGCCCGCTTTCCTGTGGGGTATTCCGTATTGCTGGCAGAGTTCGTAGAGCAGGGCGTTGCCTGCAACACACGTCTCTG
>DAOUTY010000186.1 GCA_030668425.1 Chloroflexota bacterium | reverse complement strand
TATCGGCTAGCTCTCGGGTGAGTTGGACCTTTCTCATTACCGACTGATTATAAACTTGGAGCCATCACGTGGCAAGCAAGTGCGCTCGTTCGTATCTTCGGAGCAAGAGCCCTGGGTTGTTTCTGATCGCATGTAATTGTCGGGACATGGGATTAAGTAACGGTTTAAGGATATAGAGGGCGAGTCACAAGGGGTTTACAGGCAAATTACAATGAGTGCACGGAGTCGTCCGTATGTTACTTTTTAGGGTTGTAAAATCCCCCTTTTTTCCTATTTTATTTTTCGGCGATTCATGGTAGCATATCGTGGCTCAAGAGATTTTATTGTAAAAAAGCCAACTTTCGGCTCTTGAAAATATTTCAAAAGATGGTAAAATCCGCAAGGTTAAAAAAATATGTTGAGACCGATCTGAGGTAGACATGGTATTCTATCAGTTAAGCGAGAAGGCAAAGCTAAGGCGGCAGCGTACAAATGAGGCCATAGCTTTAGCGATGCAAAGCCAGTGGGATGAGGCTATTGCTGTCAACAAAAGCATAATCGAAATTTTCCCCGATGATGCCGATGCCTACAATCGATTGGGCAAGGCCTTAACGCAACTGGGAAGATATGCTGAGGCTAGGGACGCATACAGCCATGCTCTTGAAATTGAACCCAATAATGGTATAGCCAAGAAGAACCTCGATCGTCTGGCTCATCTCAGAGAGGCGGAGGCAGAGCCCAGGAACGGGAGACAGGTTAGCTCTCATCTCTTCATAGAGGAGACGGGTAAGGCAGATGTCGCCGATCTTTATCGACTTGCGCCTCGGAAGGTGCTGGTAAAAATAGCTGCTGGCGATCCGGTTCATCTTGAAGCCAAGGGGCAGAGTCTAACGGTGGAAAGCGTAGACGGAGAGTATATTGGAGAGGTCGAGCCTAGACTGGGTTTGCGCCTTATCAAGTTAGTGCAGGGCGGCAATAGGTATACTGCGGCTATCGTCGGCGTAGGAGAGAAGGGTGGCAAGGTGATGATTAAAGAGGTTTTCCAGCATCCCAGCCAGGCTGGGCGTCCTTCTTTCCCTGCGCGAGCTGCTGATGGATTCAGACCCTATGTTAAGGATAGTATGATGAAGTACGAGCGTGAAGATGACGAGGAAGGTTTGGAGGAGGAGTACCCTGGCGAATTCGAGAAAGAAGAACCTGCTCGGGAGGAGGTCACCTCCCTTGAAGAGATGGTTGCCATTGAGGACGAAGAGGAGGAAGAGCGCGAGCTTGGACTAGGGGAGTAATAGGGAGAGCAATTCCAGGGCAAAAGGAGAAAGCCGAGGCAGCTGCCTCGGCTTTCTCCTTTTGACGAACGTAGCGGGGCGTGATAAACTCTTGCTAGCGTTTGTTGTCAGGATAGCAGTCCTGGCCACGAACAGGAGTATCCTCGGAGGGACTATAGCATGGAGATAGGAACGGTCAAATTGGTCAAAATCGAAGACGAAATGAAGAGCTCTTATCTCGATTATGCTATGAGCGTTATCGTCTCTCGTGCCCTGCCTGATGCACGGGATGGCTTGAAACCGGTGCAGAGGCGAATACTATACGCTCTGAACGATATGGGTCTGCGTCATGATACTCCCTATAAGAAGAGCGCTCGTATCGTTGGCGAGGTGCTGGGCAAGTATCATCCCCACGGAGATACTGCGGTCTATGACGCTATGGTGCGTATGGCTCAAGACTTCTCCATGAGATATAGGCTGGTTGACGGACAAGGTAACTTTGGCAGTGTAGATAATGATCCGCCGGCGGCGATGAGGTATACCGAGGCCCGTCTCTTCAGGATAGCTGCTGAGATGCTGGCGGATATCGATAAGGATACCGTCGATTTCACCTCAAACTTTGACGAAAGCCTCAAAGAGCCTGTGGTTCTTCCTGCCAAGCTGCCCAATCTGCTCCTGAACGGTGCTTCGGGTATTGCTGTGGGCATGGCGACCAATATTCCTCCTCATAATCTAAACGAGCTCTGTGACGGTATCACTTGCCTTATCGATAACCCTGATGCTACTGTTGATGACCTACTCGAATTAATCCCCGGGCCAGACTTTCCCACAGGTGGCATCTTGGAGGGGCGTGAGGGTATAAGAAGCGCTTATACAACCGGCCGTGGTCGGATGGTGATCAGAGCCAGAACGCACATCGAGGAGGCAACTAGGGGTGGGAGATACCGGATAGTGGTTTCGGAGTTACCGTATCAGACCAACAAGGCTACGCTGGTGGAAAGAATAGCTGATCTGGTCAGAAGCAAGAAGATCGATGGCATCTCTGAGGTGCGCGATGAGTCTGATAGGGAAGGTATGCGCATAGTTATCGAGTTGAGGCGGGAGGGTCAAGCGCAGCAGGTCCTCAACAGCCTCTACAAGTATACCTCTATGCAGTCTTCTTTCTTCGTTAATATGCTGGCTTTGGTAGATGGCCAGCCAAAAATGAAAACCCTGAAGGGAGCGCTGCTTCACTACATCGGATTCCGTCGCCAGGTAATTACCCGCAGATCTAAATTCGATCTTGAGAAGGCAAGGGAAAGGGCCCATATCCTTGAGGGATTCAGAACTGCTCTCGATAACCTTGATGAAATTATCGCTACGATTCGCCGATCGCAGACTGTGGAAGCAGCCCGCAACAACCTGATGAAGCAGTTTGACTTCACACAAGTTCAGGCTCAAGCCATTCTTGATATGCAATTACGCCGGCTGGCAGCCCTTGAGCGCAAAAAGATTGCTGACGAGTATACTGAGTTGCTCAAAACTATCGCCTATCTGGAGGACCTTCTGGACAATCCCAAGAAGATCGACTTTCTAATTAAGGAAGATGTCGGTGATCTGAAATCCAAGTATGGCGATCCCCGGCGTACTGAGATCAGCGAAGAAGAGGTGGGCGAATTCAGCGATGATGACCTTATCCCTCGGCAGCAGATGGTAGTGACTCTGAGCAACAGGGGTTACATAAAAAGAGTGGCGACTGACGTCTACCGGCAGCAGCATCGCGGGGGCAGGGGAATCGTGGGAATGGTGACGAGGGAGACAGACGCAGTTCGGCGAATGACCATTGCCAGTACTCACCAAAACCTACTGTTTTTCACTGATCGAGGGCGGGTGTTCCGTCTTAAATGCTACGAGATTCCCAGGGAGACTTCTCGAACTGCCAAGGGGCTGCCCATTGTCAACCTGCTCTCTATAGATGTGAAAGAGCGAGTTACAGCGGTTATCACTGCTCCTGAATCAGTAGAGGACATGTTCATGGTGGTCGCTACGCGCAATGGCGAGGTTAAGAAGACAGATCTTTCCGAGTTCGCTTCAGTGCGATCGAGTGGGCTTATCGCTATGGATCTGGAGCAGGGCGATGAGCTGGTAAGGGCTCAGGTGGCAGGTGCTGATGATCAGGTCGTCCTGATGACGGAAAGCGGACAGTCGATCAAGTTCTCCGTTGCCAAGCTTCGTACTGCGTCCAGGACGAGTGGTGGCGTGCGCGGCATTCGCCTCGCCCCTGACGACAGCGTGGTCGGTATGGAAGTCGCGGTTACTGACGGTCACCTACTCGTTATTAGTGCTAACGGATTCGGCAAACGCACTCCATTTAAGGCGTACCCGCTTCAGCACCGTGGGGGCGGTGGGGTTCGGACGTTTAAGGTTGTCTCCAAGACGGGCAGAGTCGTAGCGGCACGTGTTGTCTATCCCACAGAGGAGTTGATGCTCGTATCCGCTAACGGGATAGTTATTCGCACTTCCGTTGAGAGTATTCCGACTCAGGGCAGGGGCACTCAGGGAGTAGCTGTGATGAGGGTGGAGGAGGGTGATTCGGTGGCATCTATCGGTTGCTTAAGTAAGGAGTAAGCCCCCTTGTCCGCTGGGAGTTCTGGAGAGTAGTTAAATTTCCAGCTTTTTTGAAGAACTGGGACTTGTTTTCATACCCCTGCGCATTCTCACTTGCCCCCATTCATATTCGGACTGACCGAGGCCAAGAGCTGCACTGGGTATAACACCCACATAGGTATGGTTTCATCCTTTGGCTTCTC
>DAOUTY010000099.1 GCA_030668425.1 Chloroflexota bacterium | reverse complement strand
GCGATTGTTATTCAAGGCTGTCCCTGTCTGCAATACGCCCGTTCTATCCTAAATAAGCCGACCTACCCAGTGCCCATCACGGTTGGCATCACCCATGTCGTGGGGGTTTCGGGCCTCGCCTATCTTGTAGAGCTCCGGAACCTTGCCTTCAAGCTCGTTGTAGAGCCCGTCATTGGGTATTTTGCCGGTTATCAGTACTATAGTATCCACATCTGCAATCTCTCGCATCGCCATGGTGTGGATGTTGAGCACAGTGATCGTTTTCTCCACTATCTGCACGATGAATGTTTGAGGGCTGATCACAACACCTTTATTGAGCATTCTGGGCGTTACGTGGAACCACGTCACATCCTTTATCTGGTCTATGCCGCCTATATTGGGAGTGGGAGCTACTAGCTCCACCTCACAGTTCTGATCTGCCAGCATCTCCGCGATTCCAGAGGCTATAATGTCGCCCCTTCCATCCCAGATGAAGGCTTTCTTGCCGAAATTTGTATCCCCGCCGGCTATTCTACTGACTATCTCGTCCGCGGTATAGACGTTGTCCTGCTGCCAGCCAGAGACCTCCATGTGGCTCATGCCGGTGTAGCCATTTCGCATCCAGGTGCTACCTGTGGCCACCACCACCGCATCGGGCTTCTGGTCCAGTATCATCTGCGCTGTTGCCTCGGTGCCCGTGACCATCTTCACACCTACCTGAGGAAGCTGGAGCTTCTGCCACCTGATTAGCCCACCTACCTCCTCCCTGCCTGGGAGCTTCTCCGCCAGCAGGGCCTGTCCTCCCAGCTCTTCCGCTTTCTCATAGAGGGTGACATCGTGACCCTTCAAAGCAGACACCCTTGCCGCCTCCAGACCCGCCGGCCCCCCTCCAATGACGACTACCTTCTTCTTTGTGGGCGCAGGCTTAATGCCTCCGATTCCCCACCCCAACTGCTCCATGCCTACAGTGGCGTTCACCACGCACCTTATGGGCTGCCCATCCATCATGTATTTTACGCAGTTCACATTACACCCCTGGCAGGGACGGATATCGTCCAGCCTTCCCTCACGGGCCTTGTTGGGCAGTTCCGGGTCGGCGATTAGCGGCCTGGCCATTGCTATCATGTCAGCCTTGCGGTGAGCAAGGGTACTCTCCGCTATCATCGGATCGTTTATCCTGCCGACAGCGACTATGGGGATATTCTTCACCACCTCCTTGATCTGCTCCACAGCATAGAGCTGATAAGCAGGGGCGAGATACAGCGGGCCGAAGTACATATGCATTGACTGAGTTTCCCTGCCGACACCGCAGATCAACCAGTCGAGCTTCTTACCCTCATCCAGCATCTTCGCCAGCTCAACCGCTTCCTCGGGTACAATCGAGCCCGGCAGCATGTCGTCGACGGTCAGCGTGTAGCCAATGGCCATCTTGTCCCCGACCACACTCCTGGTGACGTCGATCAAATCCATGAGCATCCTGGCTCGGTTCTCCAGGGAACCGCCATATTTATCGGTGCGCTTATTAATAGTGCCTGAGATGAAATCCGCCACCATCCCGGAATGGTTGTGAATGTCTATGGCATCGAATCCAGCCTCCATAATATTCTGGCAGCAGATGGCGTGGTATTCAAAATAGCGCTTTATATCATCTTTGGTCATCGGCTCCCACATCTGATCGGCAAAATTGCAATCCGGAACCAGTGATGGGCCCCGCCTGTTCCCCAGGGTCATTCCGTAAACCTGGAAGCTGCACCTGGCGCCGTATTCGTGGATACCCTCGGCAACCCTCTTGAACCCGGGTATTATCTCTTTCTTCCACAACCAGAAGTGCCTGTCGTAGTGCCCCCCATTAGCCTTCATGAAAAGGATATCACGGGGCTCGGTGTATCCCACCGACATTGCCACCCAGCCTGCCCCACCCTTTGCCTTTTCGATCTCGTAATTGATCCACTCCTCGGTGGGCAAGCCCTGCTCCGCCATCAGAGTGCCGTGGGGTGCGCACATTATCCTGTTCTTGACGGTGAAGGGACCGATCTGTATGGGTGTGAACAAGTACTTGAATTGCTGCGCGCTCATCATACCTCCTTGAATTTGGATTGGACTGAAGCAGAAGTGAATAAAATATATCTAAACAGCGCTGAGCGCTGGTGGGCTCAATATAGCAAATTTATTTGGGTATTGTCAACTTCACAGATTTGGTTATCCCACTTCTTTGCTCTCGCTTTTGTCCGAGGCAGGCCCGAGCACTTAATATACAGCTATTCGTGAGAAGCCTGGGAGCAGCTATCTCTTGACGTGTCTATTTACCCTGTACCAGGGAGAGGAACTCGGAGCGGGTGACCGGCCTTTGCTTGAATAGGCCTCTCATTGCTGAGGTGACTATGCTGCTGCCCGGTTTTTTCACACCTCGCATAGTCATACATAGATGTTCGGCTTGAACAACGACAGCGGCGCCCTTTGGCTGTAGGACCTCGACCATGGTATCAGCGATCTGACTGGTGAGGCGCTCCTGAAGCTGAGGGCGTTTGGCTAGGATATCTACCACCCTCGCCATCTTGCTCGCGCCGACAACCTTACCGTTAGGGATATACCCTATGTGAACCAGACCGTAGAACGGAAGGAAGTGATGCTCACACATTGAGTAGAAAGAGATGTCCTTGAAAATGACCATCTCATGATGTCCCTCGTCAAAGCATACTAGTAGCTCTTCTTTGGGATCACAGTACATTCCGGCGAAGACCTCGGTATACATCTCGGCAATACGTCTGGGAGTGCTGACCAGGCCCTCCCGATCAGGGTCTTCACCAATGGCGTTGATTATGGAAGCCACAGCTTTCTCGATCTTAGCCTTGTCTATCACGGCCTCTCTCCTTACCGCAGTTGTTCAGCGCGAATACTATTGTGCCTTAAACTATTAGCCTTGGAGTATCACCTTTTCCAGAGTTTCGAGGTCGGCTGGTAGCTCAATAGGAGGCTTGGCGCTCTGGATGGCTGTATCAGGGTCCTTCAGTCCTGTGCCTGTGATCACACAGACCACCTTTTTGCCAGAGAAATCGTGGCCACTCTTACTTAACTTGATAAGTCCAGCTATTGATGCAGCCGACGCTGGTTCGCCGAAGATGCCCTCTTTGACAGCTAGTAATTTGTAAGCACTCAATATTTCCTCATCGCTCACGCAGTCGATTACACCGCCTGACTCATCCCTGGCAGCGACTGCCCCCTGCCAGCTGGCGGGATTGCCGATACGTATTGCCGAGGCTATTGTTTTGGGATCGGCTATGACCTCATTCCGTACAATAGCTGCCGACCCCTCCGCTTCGAATCCCATCATCTTGGGGGTACTAGTAGATTTGCCTGCTTTCTTGTAGTGCGTAAATCCCTTCCAGTAGGCGGTTATATTTCCGGCATTACCCACCGGAATGAAAAGGTAATCAGGAGCAGAACCAAGCGCATCAATGATCTCGAAGGATGCAGTCTTTTGCCCCTCTATGCGATATGGGTTCAATGAATTCACCAGTTCAATGGGGTGCTTCTGGGTTATTGCGCGCACCAGTTCCAGAGCCTTATCGAAATTGCCATCTATGGCCAGGATCTTGGCTCCATATACCATAGCTTGAGCCAGCTTGCCCATAGCGATGTTGCCTTTTGGAACGACGACGTACACGTTGAGGCCACAGAACGCACCAAAGGCTGCCGCCGAGGCGCTGGTATTCCCGGTAGATGCGCAGATGATGGCTGTGTTTTGGGCCTCTACAGCCTTGGCTACGGCGAATACCATGCCGCGATCCTTGAAGGATCCGGTCGGGTTGCATCCCTCTAGCTTGAAGTAAAGCTCACCGCAACCGATATCGCGTTCCAGGGTCTGAGACCTGACCAAGGGGGTGTCGCCCTCACCGATGGTAATCAGCGGAGTTTGAGGCGTGATCGGTAGGAAGTCACGATACTTTTCGAGAAGGCACTGAACCATATTGCTCCCTAGTCTTCGACCCTGATTAGATTGCCAATCTCCTTGACTACGGGTAGCGCCTCTATTTCTCGTATCGCCTGCTGTACTGCCGACTCCTGGGCGAGATGGGTCATAAGCACGATCTCAGCGGTTTGGGCGCTTTCATCGGCTTCTTTCTGGATTGCCGAGGCAATGCTGATCAAGTTGTCTCCGAGCACTTTAGCAATCTGAGCGAGTACATTGGGGCGATCAGCTATAGTCAGTCGCATATAATAACGAGTCACAATCTGGGAAGTTGTAGTGAGGTTCTTAATTCGGGATGGCTGAGGTTGTGGTTTTGGCGGGAGCCCGAGCTTAATGTTCTGAGCGATTTGTATGACATCAGCAACAATGGCGCTTGACGTGGGTTGCGGTCCGGCACCGCGTCCGTAGAAAATCACCTTACCAGTTAGGTCCCCTTCCACCTCAATTGCATTGAATACGCCATCCACCTTGGCCAGGAGTTGGTCCTCAGGTATGAGAGCGGGATGAACCCTTACCTGAACGTAATGATTTTCCTCCTTGGCGATAGCGAGCAGTTTTATGGCATACCCGAGCTCTTTCGCATAGCGAAAGTCACGCGAGCCAAGACGGGAAATGCCCTCCCTATAGATGTCCTCAGGATAAATCGCGGTGCGGAAAGCAAGTGTAGCAAGAATGGCAAGTTTATAGACAGCGTCAACCCCTTCGATATCGTTGGCAGGATTGGCTTCAGCATAGCCTAACTCTTGCGCCTGCTTCAAGACTGTGGCAAAATCTGCATTCTCTGTTGCCATCCTGGTCACGATATAGTTGGTCGTGCCGTTGATGATGGCACGTATGGCCGATACCTTGTTAGCAAGCAAGTCTTGCTTAAATGGACTTATTATTGGTATGCCCCCGCCCACACTGGCCTCGTGGCGGATACCTACTTTGTGGTCGGCAGCCAAGGATAGTAGTTCAGGCCCATGCTTGGATATGGCCTCCTTGTTAGCGGTGACAACGTGTTTACCCCTCGAAAGAGCTTCTTTCATATACTCGAGGGCATCAGTATCGCCGCCTATGACCTCGATGACGATGTCTATCTCAGGATCATGGAGGAGTTGATAGGGGTCAGCAGTGAATATTCGAGCGGGAATCTGGGACGACTTCTTCTTAGAGATATCACAGTCCACAGCCCTCTTTAGTATCACCGGGCACCCAACTTGCTGGGCTATAGCATCCGCTTTGCCGATCAATACACGGGCTACTCCACTGCCAATAACCCCAAGCCCCATAAGCCCGATGTTAATCTTCTTCCTCTCGCTCACTGCCCGCCTCCCACAGTGCTATATTAGCTGTTCTATGGCCCAGTTTATCTTATCCTGATCAAGGAACTCTTCAATTATTCCAGCTTCACGTTGTTCCTGGAGCCACTTTTGAAATTCACCATCAGCGAGGGTTACCTGGAACTCTTCCGGGATGTCCATACTGTCGGCTTTTTCAGACACTCTGACTATGTAATAGCCTTGACTAATCAATATGGGCTCGGTGACATTGCCTATCTCCAGTGCGAAAGCAACGTCATCGAGCTCAGGGTAGATGCCTCTGGGAACCCAGCCCACATCACCCCCCGATTCCCTTAGCTCCTCGACAATGGAATATTCCACAGCCAATTCCGTGAAGTTTCCGCCAGCCTTTAGTCTATCTGATACCTCAAATGCTATGGTCTCGTTTCCAAGAAGGATGATGTTAAGGTGGACCTGCTCAGCCTCCGTGGGCACATTTTGCTCCCTGAAATACTCTGTGATTCTTTTTTCAAGCAAGTCTGTTTCAACAAGCTGGCGGTACTCCTCATCGGAGAGCTGTATTGTGTCCAACCACTGGTTATATAGCTTATCCAAGTCTACCTCTGGCTGTGTCGCATTCCCTTCGTCTTCAGTTGGAGGAATGAGAAAGCCCCTGATCTCTTCCGTTACCTCATCGGGGGGCACTTGGATAATCAAGTCATGCGCGCCCTGCCGTATCAGTTCGTTGTCCTCAATAATGTACAAGACCTGGTAGGGATATGAAATCGCATCAATGGCTATGTCGGGGTTCCGAGAGTAAAACCGGAGCATTTTGACGAAGTGGTTCATGTCCACTGTGGTTTCGTTCACCTTGACAACTGGCTGTCGCCACGCAGCAACATAGCTATCGTAGCCCCAGTAGCCAACCAACCCGATTATTAATACAATAATCAGGGAAATAAATATCCATATAAGGCGTGATATGCTTTTTTCCCGCTGCCAGCTTGGAGGTTCCTTCTTGGCCACTGACAGTTTGGGTTGAGGCTTCAGTTTTCTGCTCAATGCAAAATACCTATCAGGGGAGGAAACTACATCTTACTTTGCCGCTTATGCTCACTCAGTCAGACTTCCCATTGGGGCTGAGTTCTTCAGGGCTGGTCTTTTCAGCGCTCACCTCTTTAGCGGGCTTCTTGGGGCTGGCCTCTTTAGCACTCACCTCTTTAGCGGGCTTCTTGGGGCTGGCCTCTTTAGCACTCACCTCTTTAGCACTCACCTCTTTAGCGGGCTTCTTGGGGCTCAGTTCTTCAGGGCTGGCCTCTTCAGCACTCACCTC
>DAOUTY010000221.1 GCA_030668425.1 Chloroflexota bacterium | reverse complement strand
TACCGATTGAGGATTGAAGAGGTATTCCAGATGTTGGACAAGATCCATACCACTCATAATCTTTTGCCAGAGTTGCCCAGAAGAAGCAACCTCGATAAAATGATACATGACAGCAGCGCACATTGCAATTTGCTGGGGTTGTGGCGACCGCCGGGTCGCCACTACCCCAGCTTGAACTTACACCGCACGTAGGCTATCATAATGGGCAATATAATCACCCAAGGATGGAGGCGAAGTGGAAGATTTAAAATCGATGTTGAACAGCGTGGCGAGATCGCTTGAGAGCAAAAGCACGCAGCTGGAAGCCAAAGTTGAGGCTCTGATGAAGCTTCCCGATCGGATTGAGGTCGAGAACCTGCCGAAAACTATGGCGTGGGCCATGGACTCAGGGGACAGAGATCTCTGGCTCAGCGTGTGGAGCGACGACATACGATATTTAGTCCCCCAATACGATATCGAAATCAACGGCAAGGAAGCGCTGAAAGAGTTCGGCGAGGCCGCCATATTCACCGCGGAGGAGAGGAAATTCAGCGCCCTGACCAACATCATGGTGGATGTAAAAGGCGATACCGCGACGGGGCGGGACTACTTCATGCACTACGGGTACCCCATCGACCAGGAGACAGGCAAAGCGTCTGAGGAACGGTCCTTTTCTGAAGGGACGCACCTTTACGAATTCGGCAAACGTGACGGCGTTTGGAAGATAACGAAATTCGAGGTTTACCTAAACCGCAGACAGGAAGCGGGGGCTTAGAGGCCTCATAGTATGAACCGGAACATTACAGAGCAGCTAGCTCCCATATTCTACCCTAAGTCGGTGGCGCTGGTAGGTGTCTCCAACGCGGCGATGAATGTGGGCTATATGTTTCTGCAGAGCCTCCTTGACGCAGGCTTCCCCACCGTCTACCCCGTGAATCCCAGGGGAGGAGAGATGGGGGGCTTAAAGGTCTATCCCAGCATCAGTGATATCCCGGGAGAGGTCGATCTAGCCATACTGACCGTCCCTCGCGAGGCCGTACGCGAGATAGCCAAAGAATGTGCCCGGAAGGGAACTAAGGCCATCGTGCTCTACACTTCAGGATTCAGCGAGGCGGGGACAGAGGGCAGAGCACTAGAGGAGGAGATCGTCAGAATCGCCCGAGCAGGAGGCACTAGAGTAATTGGGCCGAATTGTCTAGGCCCATACAATCCATCAGCCAGGTTGATCCCTAATTTCATTCTCCCCAAAGAGATCGGTAACGTAGGCGTGATCTCACATAGCGGCTTCCTGTTCTATTACCTGCTGATGTCCGTCACTGATACCGGCCTGCTGCCCAGCAAGGGTGTCAGTTGCGGAAGCGATAGCGACCTTACCTGCGTGGACTTCCTGGAGTATCTGGGGCGGGACCCTGATACGAAGATAATCGTCGCCTACCTGGAGGGAATCAGGGATGGCAACAGGTTACTGAAGGTTGGACGCGAAATATCGCTGAACAAGCCGATCATCGTGCTTAAGGGAGGCCATACTGACGCCGGGATAAAAGCATCAGCCTCACACACCGGTACTCTCGCGGTCTCCACCGCCATCTGGAAGACACTATGCAACCAGACTGGCATAATCTCCGTCGACAGTTTCGAGCAAATGATGGACGCGCTACTGGCGCTTCATCTGCTTCCCCGCACGGAGGGAAAAAGGGTAGGCATCATCACCACCCCCGGGGGCCTCGCTGTTATCTCCACCGATGCCTGTAGCCAGTTGGGACTGGAGATACCCCAGCTAACAACCGAAACACGCCAGCAACTCGCCAGCGTTGTAGAAAGCATGGGAACAAGTGTAAACAACCCGGTCGATCTGGGTATAATAGGAGCCCTCGCCCCGGATCATTATGTCAAGGAGGCGATCCGAATCGTCGCCGCAGACCCGAACGTCGATATGCTTATCGCGGCTTTTACCGGCCCCCCGGGCGACGACGACTCCCGAGACCGGAAGGTCGCTGACATCCTGCTCAGTGAAATCGCAAAAGGGGGTAAGCCGACTGTCATTTGCGGTGCCACGCCGCAGGGATGGCCCAGGGGAGAACTCAGGTTCCTGGCTCATAGCAACGTTCCCGTGTATCCCGAACCGAGGAGAGCGGCTTTCGCCCTGGCCAAGCTCGCCGAGTACAGCGAGTTTCTGCGATCTGCTCCGGCTTAGTCCTTCGAAACGTACATTATGGCAGGGGTGGTTCGCGAACCGCCCCCGCCTCATACAGAAGACAGGAGTAAGTTGTGACAGTATCCGTGGTAAAATTCGATGGATCTCTCGACTCCATCGGCCGTGCCGTTGAACTGTGCGGCGGCTTTGCTAAGCTCGACAGGAACCACCGGGTACTCATAAAACCCAACATCACCATCTCCGGGTGGATGCCGATGCCGCTCTATGGGATGGTAACTACCTCGAAAATGGTGGAGGGCATCCTGCGGCTGCTGGCGGAGCACGGGTGCAAAGACATCTCCATCGGCGAAGGTACCGTCGCCGAGGGGCTTGGATCCAATACCAGAAGAGGGTTCAAGCATACGGGTATTGACAGGGTAGCTAAAAGATACGGCGCCAAGCTGTTCGATCTCAATGAGGGGCCCTTCGAAAGTAAGCAGTTGGAGGGTGTCAAGGTCGGCGTTTCCAGGATTGCGCTGGACGCCGACTTCCTGATCAACGTGCCGGTGCTGAAAACCCATCCTCAGGTGAAGGTCTCCCTGGGGTTTAAGAATCTGAAAGGCTGCCTCGACATTCCCTCCAGAAAACGCTTTCACCAGAAGGGATTGGAGCACTTGATATGCCTTCTGAACCAACTCCTGAAATGCGATCTGACGATAATCGATGGCATCTACATGCTGGAGGGAGGAGCGGATATCCTTATGGGCACAGCCCACCGTAAGGACCTGATAATAGCCAGTCGCGACACATTCGCCTGTGACTGCGTGGGAGCCACGATTATGGGATTCGAGCCTTCGCAGGTTGGCTACTTGAGGGAATACGCTGAGTTCCGTAACAGAGCCATAGATATCAGCGCGATTCAAACCGTAGGGGAGGACATAGAGCCCCTCAAGGAAAAACTGGCCTGGATAACCATGGCAGAGGAAGAGTTGCTTAGCTTTGGCATAACCGGCCTCTCAGTTTCTGATCCGGGACATAG
>DAOUTY010000210.1 GCA_030668425.1 Chloroflexota bacterium | reverse complement strand
CTGTCTGCAAGCGCTATCCAACTGGCCTCCAGGATATTAGCCGAGCTTCCCATCGTGTGCCAATCGTGTTTGCTGTCGCTGGACTCCATGAGCACCCTCACTCGAGACCCCGTGCCAACGCTCTCGTCGAGGATGCGGACCTTATAGTCTACCAGTCTGACCACTGCCACGCTGGGATAGAACCATTGAAGTGCCTTGCGCAGTGCTGCGTCCAGGGCATTAACCGGACCATTACCCTCCGCAGCGGTATGGAACACCTCTCCCCCCACCCTTACCTTGACCATAGCCTCAGAGAGCAACTCTTCTTTTGACAAAGCAGTGGGCATACGGCGGTGCTTCTCCACGATAACCATGAAGTCCACCAGCTCAAAGGGGGGCTTGTACTCTGGCTGGCTGCGTTTGATCAGGAGTTCGAAGGAAGCCTCGGCATCTTCGTACTGAAATCCCTGGTTCTCCAGGGTCTTTATATACTCCAGTACCGCTCGCGCCTGTTCACCCCTGGGAACGTCCAGCCCCAGTTGACTGGCTTTATAGGTAATCGCACTCATGCCAGAGAGCTCGGAAACCAGCACCTTGCTGCGGTTGCCTACCAGGTCGGGATCGATGTGCTGATAGCTTTCCTCCTGTCTGATCACCGCTGAGATATGCTGCCCAGCCTTGTGAGTGAAAGCGCTATTCCCCACATATGGGAGATGAGGGTCGGGGCTAAGGTTGGCAAGCTCACTCACATAGTGAGAGACCTCAGTCAACCTGGCCAGCTGCTCATCACTCACGCAATCGATGCCCATCTTGAGCTTCAGGGCAGGGATAATGGAACAGAGATTAGCATTGCCGCAGCGTTAACCGTAACCATTGATCGTGCCTTGAACCTGAGTAATTCCTGATTGAACCGCAACCAGAGTGTTTGCCACCGCGAGTTCACCATCGTTGTGTGTATGAATGCCCAGTGGAACTCCCACCCTGCTCGCAGCTTCAATAGCTACCGCCACCTCGCCAGGCAGAGCACCGCCATTAGTATCACAGAGCACAACGCAGTCAGCCCCTGCTTCGGCAGCAACCTCAACAGTGCGCAGGGCATATTCGGCATTACCCTTATATCCATCGAAGAAGTGCTCCGCATCGAAGAAGACTGAGTTGCCTTCCGCCTTGAGATAGCGGATCGAATCGGCGATCATGCGCAGATTCTCATCCAGGGTGGTCTTCAGCACCCCGGTCACGTGCTCATCCCACGATTTGCCTACCAGTGTGAATACCTTCGCACCCGTGTCCAGCAGGTCACGGAGGAGGGGATCGTTCGCAGCCTCGGTGTCCTTGCGGCGGGTACTACCGAAAACAACCAGGGTGGCTTGAGAGAACTTGATATCCCGCGCCCGGGCAAAGAACTCAGCGTCCTTGGGGTTGGCCCCCGGCCAACCGCCTTCAATAAAATGGATCCCCAGCTCGTCGAGGCGTTTGGCGATCTTGAGCTTGTCCTCCACAGAAAAGGAGAGCCCTGCCCGCTGTACCCCATCACGAAGGGTAGTATCATAAAGCTGAATATTCAACTGCGCCACCCTCTCCCCTCTCACCGTAACCGGAGTAGATTTGCTAAAGTATATCATAGACATATTTCATTACACAATTTGGGGTCTATTGCACCGCGAAGTAGTTTTCTTGAAGGTGCACTTGACGAAATGACTTCCGCTGTTATAATCTTATATTACTGCTCACGCGAACATGAGAGTTATTGCGGGCAAGGCCAAGGGACGCGAATTGAAATCACTGCGGGGTTCGAGTATTCGTCCCACGTCAGACATGGTTCGCGGGGCGATTTTCTCCATGCTAGAATCCGTTGCTACTGACTGGTCAAGAGTGCTTGACCTCTATGCCGGTACTGGTGCTTTGGGCATCGAGGCCCTGAGCCGCGGGGCAGAGTGGGTGGATTTCGTAGAGAAGAATCCAAGGCTATGCGCCCTAATCAAGGAGAATTTGGAGCGCACCGGGTTTGCTCCTCAGGCAACTGTTTATTGTGTGAGTGCCGCCAAGGCCCTTTCGATCCTGGACGCAAAGTACGGCATCCTGCTTATGGACCCCCCCTACGCTGATTCAGCTATAACTGCTACAGCAGAGAAGCTTGCCTCCTCCCGCCTGGTTGGGAAAGAGTCAACACTGGTTATTGAACACTCTCGCCGGGTGCCGCTTGAGGAAAGATACGGCCATTTGCACCAGGTAAAAAACCTCCATCATGGCGATAGCTACGTCTCTGTATATCAATATACTGAAGGTGAATCGTGACAAGCGCTATCTACCCGGGTAGTTTCGATCCAGTGACCAACGGACACCTCGATATAGCCAATAGAGCAGCAGCCCTTTTCGATGAATTGATCATCTGCGTGTATGACGTTCCCCTGAAATCCCTTATGTTCAGCACCCGGGAAAGAGTCGACTTGATGAAAAAGTCGGTCACCCATATACCCAACGTACGAGTGGAGCCCTACACCGGGCTCACCGTTACCTTTGCCCAGAAGGTAAATGCCCGAGTACTCGTCCGCGGCCTGCGGATGAGCTCCGACTTCGAGCGGGAGTTCGAGATGGCGCTGATGAACAAGAAGCTGGCTCCGGATATAGAGCTGGTATGCTTCATGACCAGCCTTGAATATCAGTTTATCAGTTCTAGTCTGCTCAAGGAGGCTTGTCAACTTGGAGGGGACATTTCCAATCTTGTCCCCAAGCATGTTGCAGTCGCCCTGGCTGAGAAATTTGGCCTGCCCCAGAAGTAGCTGGGTCGGGAATGATAAGTAAAGGTAAAGCAGCCCAGCCAAGAGAGCTGCGAGGAGGGAAAAAGGATGGCCTATAAGATTACCGACGAGTGCATAAGCTGCGGGGCTTGCGAGCCCGACTGTCCCAACCAGGCGATAAGCGAGGGGGATACCATCTATGTCATAGACGCCGACAGGTGTACGGAATGTGTGGGCTCTCACGAGACCTCTCGCTGCGTCGACCTCTGCCCCGTCGATTGCTGCGTCGCTGACCCCGACAATGAAGAGACCAAAGAGCAGTTGCTCGCAAAGTGGCGCGGGTTGCACCCCGGTGAGGAACCGGCCTCGGGCACATATTAGCGGTTAGACCCATATAACAAAACCTAGCAGGTTATATGGATTATTGCTGCTACCTTCTTCCCCAGGTCTACGAGGTGGTTGAACTCTGGAACCGCTTCGTAGGATGGTAAGGTATGGAGCTGTAGCTGGGCTTGTCCAACATGGCTTTTTGCCTCGTTGGATAGCCCGGCCTTTGAATTCGTACCTGTCCCAATCACAATCTCCTCCGCACCTGCCCTCGACAGCTCCTCGATCTCGTTCTTCTTAAAGCTGTGGCTGCCAAATATCCAGAAGCCTCCCTTTCTCTGTTTTACCGTCCCATCGGGCAGCAAGATAACGTCGCGCCGGTACCTCTTTCCACCAACCGTAATCGAGCCAAAACTGAGGCT
>DAOUTY010000151.1 GCA_030668425.1 Chloroflexota bacterium | reverse complement strand
TGGGGTATTACCCATGATGGAACTCATCTAATCATGAGCGATGGCACATCGACGCTACACTTCTTAGACCCTGAAACCTATTGGGAAGTCCATCGGGTAGAAGTGCTTGACAGGGGCAGTCCCGTGACCAGACTCAATGAACTGGAATACGTCCAGGGGATAATCTACGCCAATGTCTGGCAGACAGACCGCATCGCAATGATTGCACCGTCGACCGGTCAGGTAGTAGGATGGATAGACCTTGAAGGCCTTCTGGGTGAGGAGGACCGTATTCAGCGTGTTGGCGTTCTCAACGGCATTGCATACGACGCAGAAGATGACCGCTTGTTCGTCACCGGAAAGTGGTGGCCAAAACTCTTCGAGATTGAACTAATACCTCCGGAGTAATTGCGGAAATGTCTATGTCTTCTGAAGGCGACAAAGCCACCGTCTACCAACGCCCAGCGGAGTTGCTGCAGAACCTCATCCGCTTCGACACGACCAATCCACCGGGCAACGAATCGGAGTGCGTTGCCTACATAAATCAGCTGCTTACCGCGGCAGGATTTGAAACCATTATCCTCGCCCGGGACCCCAACCGCCCCAACCTGATCGCCCGCCTGGCCGGGCAGGGCAATGCACCTCCGTTAATGCTCTACGGACATGTGGATGTGGTAACAACGGCCAACCAGAATTGGACACACCCGCCGTTCGAGGGAAAAGTGGTAGACGGCTACGTCTGGGGCCGGGGCGCTCTGGACATGAAGGGCTGCGTTGCCATGATGCTGGCTGCCTTCCTCAGGGCCCAGGCGGAAGGCTTAATCCCAGCCGGCGACGTCGTGCTTGCCATCTTAAGCGATGAGGAAGCAGGCGGCGACTACGGGGCCAAGTATCTGGTGGAGAACCACGCAGAGCACTTCAAGGGCATTCGCTATGCCCTTGGGGAATTCGGCGGCTTCACATTCCACATCGGCAAGAGCAGGTTCTATCCCATTCAGGTTGCCGAAAAGCAGGTGTGCTGGATGAGGGCGACCGTGCGCGGGCCCGGCGGGCATGGCTCCCTGCCCATGCGCGGAGGTGCGATGGCCAGCCTGGCAAAACTGCTCCAGAAGCTGGATAGAGGCCAGCTACCGGCGCACATCACCCCCGCGGCGCGCCAGATGATCGAGAGCGTGACTTCAGCCCTGCCATTTCCCTCGACCCTGATTCTACGCCTACTCCTCAACGAACGGCTCACCGACCGAGTGCTCCGACTGATCGGCACAAGGGGGCAACTCTTTGAACCCCTCTTGCACAACACAGTCAACGCAACCATCGTGCAGGGCGGGGTGCAGATCAACGTCATCCCCAGTGAAATCGTACTTCAAATGGACGGACGCCTTCTCCCGGGTTATGGCCCCGCAGAGTTCATGACCGAACTCCGCCAGCTCCTTGGCGACGAGGTGGAACTCGAAGTAATCCGCCATGATCCCAGCCTCGCTGAACCAGACATGGGACTATTCGACACGCTGGCTGGCATTTTGCGCGAGGCAGACCCCGGCGGCACGCCCATGCCCATGTTGCTGGCCGCGGTCACAGATGGGCGCCACTTCGCTCGGCTGGGCATCCAGACCTACGGCTTCACGCCGATGAACCTGCCGGCGGGGTTCGATTTCAAGCAGGTCGTTCACGCCGCCGATGAACGCATCCCGGTGGAGGCCTTGGACTTCGGCACCAACGCTATCTATAAGGCTTTGCAACGTTTCGGCCACGCGTAGGGGCGGGTTGGTAAAAGAAATGACATACAACGCACAGAAGCACCATCGCCGTTCCATTCGCCTGAAGGGGTATAATTACAGCCAGGCAGGGGCGTATTTTGTGACCATCTGTACCCATAATCACATATTGTTCTTCGAGGACGACAGAATCCGCGGTATTGCAGAGCAATGCTGGCTTGAAATCCCCCGTCATTTCCGAGATATTGAGTTAGATGAATGGATCATCATGCCCAACCATTTGCATGGGATTTTATCAATCGGTGGTGAAATCATCCGTAGGGGCACGGCATGCCGTGCCCCTACCCCGACAAACGAACGATTTGGAAAACCCACTTCTGGCTCACTACCAACCATCGTCCGCTCATTCAAATCTGCTGCCACTAAACGCATAAATAACTTACGAGGAACCACACGTGCATCCGTCTGGCAACGCAATTACTACGAACGCGTCATCCGAAATGAAGCCGAATTGAACCGCCTCCGCCGGTACATACTTGACAACCATGTACAATGGAATATAGACGAAAATAATCCAAACTTCCAAGGAGAACCGCTTTGTCAACTAAAATAGGCGAGGTTATTGAGGCCAGCACGGGCGGGTTTGTGGCCGAATGCTATGAACTCCACACCCCCCCACCCCTTGGCAGCGTGGTGAGGACCACCGACGGTGATGTGGAGATATACGGCATCGTCTGCAACGCTTCCACGGAGAGCATCGACCCCGGTCGCCGTCCCGTCGCACGGGGCAAAGACGAATCGGAAGAGGAGAACATCTATCGCCAGCACCCGCAGCTCTCAAGGCTGCTGCGCACCACCTTCGAAAGCCTGGCTATCGGGCACGGCCAGGAAAATGAGATTCGCCATTACCTCCCACCACGGCCGCCCCGTGTCCACAGCTTCGTCTACCTCTGCGAACAGGACGAGGTGCGCCGCTTCACCCAATCCCTGGATTTTCTCAGCATATTGCTCAACTCCAAAGGGGGGTCAGTAGACGAGATGGTCTCCGCCTGCCTGCGTCAGGCGAGCCACGCCCACGACGACGGCCGCGCTTTCCTGGTCAGGGCGGGAAAGGAACTGGCCGTCCTGCTTGGCGGCGAACTCAACCGGCTCAATGCTATCCTGAGGAGGATTAGACTGTGAACGAGTCCAATGCACAGGGAGAACGTCTGGGCATCGTGGTCGGCGGCTCGCTGACCGGGGGAATGGAGGTCAAGCTGGACAGCGCCACTCCGATCGAGGAGATGGCGGTGGGACGCTACGTGGTGATCGGGGGGCTCAGGAGCCGTTTCTTCGGCATGATTACCAACATCAGCCTGGGAACCATCAATCAGCAACTTACCATAACACCACCCGATGTCGCCGACCCGTTTATCGCCGAGGTTATCACCGGCACCAGCACCTATGGGAAGCTCCAGGTTACGCCCATGCTCACCATCAGCGGTGATGCCGTGAGCCTCCTCGAAGGCCCCCAGCCGGTGAAGACTGTCCCCGCCCACTTCTCAGAGGTTCGAGAGGCGTCGGAACAGGACGTGGAGCTGGTCTTTGGACGCGAGGATGACAAACATTTCTACGTTGGCACTCCCCTTGACATGGAGACCAAGGTCTGCCTCAATATCGCCGAGTTCGTCAAGCGCTCCAACGGCATCTTCGGCAAGAGCGGCACCGGCAAGACCTTCTTGACCAGGCTCCTCCTCATCGGAATGGTGCAGAAGAAAGAAGCGGCCAACCTCATCTTCGATATGCACAACGAGTATGGCTGGGAGGGCACCAGCGAGCATGTGCCCAACGTAAAAGGGCTGAAGCAGCTTTTCCCCTCACAGGTAGCATTATTTACCTTGGACGAGGAGAGCGCCCGGCGCCGTAAGGTGAGCCCCGACTACGTGGTGCAGATAGGCTACGACGCAATCGAGCCCGAAGACATCGCCCTGCTGCGCGAGACCCTGAACCTGACCGAGCCGGCTATAGAGGCGGTTTATCAACTGGTACGCGAGTTCGGCGAAGAGCACTGGCTCGAGGGCTTTTTAAATCTAAGCGGAGACGAGGAGACCAAGGACCTGCTCAAGAACCTGAACATCCACGAGAGCAGCTACCGCAACCTGCGGCGCGGCCTGGAGAGACTGAGGAGGCTTCCTTTCCTTGTGCCCCACGCCCGCGAGAACTCGGTACAGCGAATACTGGAGTATCTGGACAGGGGCATGAATGTGGTGCTCGAATTCGGAAGATACACCGATGTCACTGTTTACATGCTGATAGCCAATATCCTCACCCGCCGCATCTACGCCCAGTACCGGGAGAGGACCGAGATGGCCATGGGAGAAAAAGCGGACAAACCGCACCCTCTGGTAATAACCATTGAGGAAGCTCACAAGTTCCTCAACCCCTCGGTGGCGGAACAAACCATCTTCGGCACTATCGCCCGTGAGATGAGGAAGTACAATGTTACCCTCCTGGTTATCGACCAGCGCCCCAGCAGCATCGACGACGAGGTAATGTCCCAGCTCGGGACCAAGGCGACTTACCTTCTGGACAACGAGAAGGATATCGACAGCGTGCTCATGGGCGTGTCGGGGAAGAGCGAGCTGAAGACGGTGCTCTCCAAGCTGGAAGCGAAGCAGCAGGCGCTAATCTTCGGCCATGCTCTGCCGATGCCTGTTGTGGTCAAGACCAGGGAATACGGCTCAGCAGAGTCATACAAAGAGTTCGGCTTTCGAGATGCAGCCGAACTCAAGAGAAAGACAGAGGAAGAAATAAAGGACCTTTTCTAAACCACGGTATTTATAAACTGGTAAAAGTCCAGGCAGCTCATCATATTGCCTCTGGATAGCCATATGGGCTATAATCGGGGGGCATTAAGAATTTCATATAAAAGGACAGGGGATTTGGTGGAAAGAGAAGATATCCGAGTTATTTCTGTAGTAGTGCTGGCAATCTTATTCATGCTAGGCTCATTCATCTCCGCGAAGCTGTTGATGTGACAGTGGTAGCGGATTAGCCTCACTATGGGGGTAGAGCCTGGCGAGAAGGCGCGCAGCGAGACGTTGCTCCCCTGAATCGAATCTGCGATCAGGTCTGGGGTTGTATCCCAGACACAGAAAGTCCCTCGATATCGAGGGACTCACGGTG
>DAOUTY010000045.1 GCA_030668425.1 Chloroflexota bacterium | reverse complement strand
CTGGCAAAGAGCACCCCATTCTCACCGGCGGGGCCACAGGCCACAACCCTCACCGAGCTTCCGAGTTCCCCCTTTAGAGTATCGCGCACCTCGAAGGTCCCCCTGCCCCAGAGGGCCGAGGCATCCCTCAGCTCAATAGTGTCATCCTGCACGAAGAGATAGACCGGTTTGTCCGATCTGCCCTGGACCACGATCCCGTCATATCCGGCAAGCTTGAGTTGGGCGCCCCAGCTCCCCCCAAGATTGCATGTGCAGAATTGCTCCGGGTTGGTGACCGGTGATTTTCCGCAAACTGTCCACCTTGAGCCCGACAACCCGGGAAACCCTGCGAGCGGCCCGGTCATGAACATTAGCCGGCTTTCAGGATCCAGGGCGCCTGTCTGCGGTGAAACCTCATCCCAGTAGATCTTGGCGGCGATGCCCCTTCCGCCCAGAAACCTGTCGGTGTATTCCATTGTTCGCATGTGTACTATTTCGCCTGAGGATAAGTCCACCTTCAGGATCTTTCCGGCATATCCATATTGCACTGTCATCTCGCTCCTTTTTCCCGGATTATCTACAAGGTAGCATGAGCCTATCTGACTGTCAATCAGCCTTGTTGGTTCATTTCACGGAATGGCGAGTCTGCGAAAACAAGCGGTTTTGGAGCACCCTGGTTCTTGGGAATTGCCGAAGCTACGAGGCACGTCCCCCTTCCGGAACACCTACACCGAACAGACTTCGGTAGAGCCCATGCAAAAGCCCCAGACTTAAGATCTGGGGCCTCTTCGCACTCTCTGTAGGCAAAGGGCTTTCATCCGCAGTTTCATTAAGGAAGTGACGGTGACCGGGGATGAGGTGCTGCTTACTTATACGATGCCTCTAACGCCTGATGGCATGACACAGGAAAAAGAGCGAGTTCTTGATATTGTACAGTATGGTGGGCGATGAGGGACTTGAACCCCCGACTTTCTGTGTGTAAAACAGACGCTCTAACCTCTGAGCTAATCGCCCAATGGCGCGCTTGGCGGGGCTCGAACCCACGACCTTAGCCTCCGCAGGGCTACGCTCTATCCAACTGAGCTACAAGCGCGTAAATTCCGCAACGTGGTAATAGAGTGCCGGAGGGGAGATTTGAACTCCCACGCCCTTGCGGACACTACGCCCTGAACGTAGCGCGTCTGCCATTCCGCCACTCCGGCTCATAGACGGCACTGATAGAAACCAGCTGCAAGCAGCACCAAACCCAATTATAGCGTGTCAGTATTTAGGGGTCAAACGTTTGAACATCGTTGCGAGCGCTTCAAGCAGAATGGCTCGCCGTGCGGGATTGGACTCTACAATCTGTGCCGCTGCACGAACCGCCTCATCCGCCTCAGCGCCTCCCTTATATCATCAAGCGCGGTGGCGTAGCAGCAGCGCACATATCCCTCGCCGCTATCGCCGAAAGCCGACCCCGGGATCACCGCTACCCTTTCTTCGAGAAGAAGCCTCTCGGCAAAATCTTGAGAGGAGAGACCGGTCACTTTAACTGAGGGAAACGCATAGAACGCGCCCTTGGGCTCAAAGCAGGAGAGCCCGATTGCATTCAGCCCTTTAACCATCACCCGCCGTCTCCGGTCGTAGTCGGCAACCATCTCCCTGACAGCAGCCTCACCTGACTTCAGCGCCTCAATGGCCGCCATCTGTGCCATTATGGGAACGCACATAATAGTATACTGATGGATCTTAGTCATCGCCTCGATGATCTCCGCGGGAGCCGCAGCATAGCCTATCCGCCACCCGGTCATGGCATAAGCCTTGGAGAATCCTCCGAGGAATATCGTGCGCTCTTTCATGCCGGGAAGGCTGGCAAAGCAGGTATGCTTGATTCCGTATACAAGCTGGTCGTATATCTCATCGGAGATCACTAACAGGTCATGCCTTCGGGCTACATCGGCTATCTCTTCCAGGTCGGCTCTTTCCATCACCGCACCGGTCGGGTTGTTGGGGTAGCCGAGAAGGATGGCTTTAGTGCGGCTGGTGACCCGTTCTTCGATATCGGCAGCCTTAACCCTGAACTGGTTCTCAACCGTGGTTGGCACCGGCACGAATACTCCTTCCGCCAGGACAGTGCACGATTCATAGGAGACATAGGTGGGTTCAGGAGAAATAACCTCATCCTTGGGATTGAGGACAGCCCTCATCGCCAGATCCAGCCCCTCACTCACGCCCACAGTGATGAGGAGCTCCCTATCAGGGTCATATTCCACCCCGCAGCGTGCAGCCAGGTTTCGTGCCAGCTCCTGCCTCAGTTCCGGCATCCCCCAGTTCGAGGTATACATGGTATATCCCTTCTCGATACCGGATATGCCAGCCTCACTAATGTGCCAGGGCGTAACGAAGTCAGGCTCGCCGACTCCCAGCGAGATGGCATCATCCATCGTGGACAGCAGATCGAAGAATTTCCTGATGCCTGAGGGAGAAACCCTTCCGACACGCCGTGAGATGATTTCGCGCTTAGAACGCCTTACAGATCTCCTGGCTGACACGTATAGGCCTCCTCTCTACAAAGTCAAAGGCTGCCGCCGCACCTTTTCCTGACCTTCGAGTATCTCTCCATCCTCTTTGTATGGCTTGAGGAAGAAATGAGTCGCAGTGCCCTGCACCGACTCCAGCGAAGCAAGCTTGTCGGAGACGAACTTGGCCACGTCATGCTCCGTCCTGGCCACAACGAATACGGCCAGATCATAGGCCCCCGAGACCAGATAGACCGAACGCGCCTCGGGGAAACGATATATGCGCTCAGCGATGGCATCGAAACCCACATCCTTCTGAGGCTGTATTTTGACTTCGATGAGAGCCTGCACCCGCTCTTCCTCAAGCTTCTTCCAGTTAATCACTGTTTTATACTTAATAATAACGCGATTCTTCTCCGCCTCCTCAATAGTCTTTCGCACCTGATTCACAGACAGGCCCGTCATGGCAGATATCTGCTTCAAAGTCGCTTTGGCGTCCTTCTCCAGCACTTCAAGGACTTCCCTGTTCATCTCTGCCTCCCCTTTTCGCTCTTCGAGACCCACTCAGTAACCAACCACCGGTCGCCGTCTTCATAATAACAAAGCTCAAACAGTCTGTCATCCTCCGTGTGTATTCGAAAGTGCTTTTCTCCAGGCTCCTGCCATTCTCTTTCGATCTTTCTCACCCTTTGCTCGATCCCCTCCCAGAGAAAAGCCGTTGGACGCTCAGCGTAAGTGCGTCCCGAATAGCACGCAACCTGTACTCGCCCACGTTCCATCTAAACTCCCGGTCTCCTCTGACCCCAGTCCGTCGCCTGCTCATAAGCACAGGCAACCCGGAGAAGCGTCTCCTCAGAGAACGGCTTTCCCAGAATCTGCATGCCCACGGGAAGACCATCGACGAAACCCGCAGGCACCGAAATCCCCGGTATGCCAGCGATGTTTACCGGTAGTGTGCAGACATCCGCGAGATACATTTGCATCGGATCATCCACCCTTTCTCCAATGCGGAATGGCACCGTGGGAGAAGTAGGGGTAACCAGGACATCGCACCTGGCAAAAGCGTCGGCGAATTCCCTGGTGATCAAGGTGCGAACCTTCTGCGCCTTGAGATAGTAGGCCTCATAGTAGCCAGCGGAGAGGGCATAGGTCCCCAGCATTATCCGCCGCTTCACCTCGGGTCCGAAGCCGTACTGCCGGGTCTTCTCCATGGCATCCCACATATTCTCCGCCTCGCGTGCAGAGAAGCCATATTTTACCCCATCGTATCGCGCCAGGTTGGCCATGGCCTCAGAGGGAGCAATGATATAGTAGCAGGCAAGGGCAGCCGGGGTATTGGGCAACGACACCCCCCAATCGACCTCAGCACCAAGCTCCCCAAGCTTGCCAACAGCTTGCCGCACAACCTGCTCCACCCCGCTCTCCATACCCTCGACAAAGTACTCTTCGGGCACTCCAATCCGCAGCCCCTTGAGGTCAGGAATAAGAGACTTGGTGTAGTCAGGCACCGGTTGGTCAACAGAGGTGGAATCCCTCGGGTCATGACCAGCGATAGCGTTCAACACCAACGCGCAGTCAGTAACATCCCTGGTCACCGGCCCGATCTGGTCGAGTGAGCTGGCGAAGGCAACCAGGCCATACCTCGAAACCCGCCCGTAGGTAGGCTTGAGCCCGACAACACTACAGAAGCCCGCAGGTTGGCGGATGCTGCCCCCGGTATCCGATCCCAGGGCATAGACCGCCTCCCCGGCAGCTACTGCGGTCGTCGCTCCCCCGCTACTGCCACCAGGGACACGTTCCAAATCCCAGGGGTTATGGGTAGGGTAAAATGCAGAATTCTCCGTCGAGGAGCCCATAGCAAACTCATCCATATTCCCTTTGCCCACCATTACCATACCCTGGGCATTCAGCTTCTCAACCACAGCGGCATCATAGGGAGGAACAAAATTCTCCAGCATCTTCGAGGAGCAGGTGGTTTTAGTGCCCTTGGTGCACATGTTGTCCTTGATCAGCACCGGAATCCCGGTCAACGGCGCGTGGTCACCCGCCTTGATACGCTCATCAGCCTGCTGAGCCTGTGCAAGAGCCAACTCCCGGGTAACAGTAACAAAGGAGCGCAGCTTACCATCCACCTCATCAATGCGTCCGAGTGTTGCCTTTGTAAGCTCCAGCGACGAGATTTCGCCCCTGCTCAATAAGTCGTGCGCTTCATGAATGCTAAGATTGTATAAAGGCACTATCCTTCTCCCCTTGCTACACCCAGGTATTCACTGTACTCCACCAAGTGAGCGAGCGCTTTAGCGGCCCTCTCCGGCGTAAGGAACGGGACATCGTAGCTCTGTTCCAGCTTTTTATAGAGATCTCCTCTCTTCTTATTGGGGATGGCCAGATTGCAGAAGACCGCCGGCTTCTGGTACGCTTTCATCAGTTCCATCAACCTTGTCACATCCACCAGCTCATCAGCCTCTGATGCTTCAATCCACTGGTCAACCGCCTCGCTCATCAAATCAGGAACACTAACCCACCCAGCCATGTTCCTGGAGACCCCGGCGGCACCGCTAATCAAAACGGCGTCCGTGTTTTTATCCTCCATCATTGCCCAGAGACTTGCATAGTCGAAAGGATCTCCCCCGTTGTCAACGGGGTTTCCGTGGGACCATCTTCGCGAAAAGATAGAATCTAATTTATCCATCGTAGCCGGCGACAGCGCAGGCAGTTCCAGCCCTTGCCTCATCAGGGCATCCGCAGCCATCACAGCCCCACCACCACCTGTGGATAGTACTCCCACCCTTCTGCCCCGGGGCAGGGGCTGACCCAGCAGAGCCAACGTAACATCAACCATTTCACTGACCTCCTCTACCCTGATCACTCCACACTGCTTGAATGCCGCCTCAGAGACCAGGTCCGAGCCCGCCAGGGATGCGGTGTGCGACTGTGTTGCCCTGGCCCCAGCTTCAGTTCGCCCCGCTTTCATTATTACAATAGGCTTCTTCCTGGTGATCTCTTTTGCCAGCTCGAAAAAGCGTCTGCCTTCCCTGAGACCTTCGACATAGCCCAGGATGATCTTTGTTTTGTCGTCCCGTGCCAGATACTCCAGATAGTCCTCAAAATGCAGATCAGCCTCGTTCCCACTGCTGACATACTTGCTGAATCCCAGACCCATCTCATATGCCAGATAAACAATTGACTGGCTCGTGTTTCCACTCTGAGAGATGAGCGACAGAGGCCCCTTTCTCACCGGTGGCAGATATGGTACGGTAAATAAATTAGAGAAAGCGTTGAAATGCCCCATGCAGTTCGGGCCCACGAAACGTATCCCGCCTCGCCTAGCGATTTTTAGCACCTCCCGCTCGATTCTTGCCCCCTCTCCCCCGGTTTCAGCAAGCCCTCCTGAGATGATAACGGCAGCCTTGACCCTCTTGCTGACGCATTCCTCCATAGCTGCAGGAATATCTCGAAACGGGACCGTAATGACAGCAACATCTACAGGTCCAGGCACATCGCCAATACTATGATATGCTTTCAACCCTTGCACATCGGCTCCATTCTTGTTTATGGCGTAGATGTCCCTACCCCCCCTGGTCAACAGTATGTTGAGGATGTTGAAGCCCCACTTCATCATATCGTTCGATGCCCCGATCACGGCTACCGACCGGGGATCGAATAGACAATCTAGCTGCTCTTTAAGATTCATGACCTCGCCCAGGCTTGCGGGTAATTATTCCAGAACCGCCCTGACCCGAAAACAGTCCTCCTCTTCCCGAGGAGCATTGGCCAGTATCTCGGTGGATGCTAACGACGGTGCTACCTCGTCATCTCGCAGCACGTTGTTCAAGGCAACAGGATGAGAGGTTGGAGGAACCCCTGTGGTATCCACCCGCTGTAATATCTCGAAGTTCTCCAAAATATTGGAGAGCTGCTCGCTGAATTTCTCCAAGTCGGCCTCATCGACACCCAGCCGGGCAAGAAGAGCAATGTGCCTCACTTCTTCGCTACTCAACCTCAATTCGACACCTCAAAACGAATCGCTCGTATATACATAGGGGCATTATATCACCCACTCCGAACACGGGCAACGGTTTGCCTCAGCAACACTCGCGAACTATAATTGTTGAAGGGGGGATATGAGAAACTGCTGCAAGAGAAGTGCAGAGTACCACCAACTGAAGATTAGAGATTACCCCCGATATGTGTTCAAATGTCATTGCACCTACTGTCATTCCTGCGGAAGCAGGAATCCAAACAGGAGTGGATGTGGATTCCCGCCTGCGCGGGAATGACACGGGGGAAGGGCTTGTCAAGGCATATTAAAAGTCTATTTTAATAGCATGACACTGGGAATTTGGAGTTTGAGGGAGAACAAGTGAGTCCGCGAGGTTTCACAGGAATAGCATATACCATACTCATTACGGTCACGCTGGCCCTCCTGGCATCCTGCATAACGCCTTCAGCTATCGTTTCTTCAACAGTCACCGAAGCGGAGGTGGAGGACGCAATATACACGCTGGTCAATGAGGAGAGGCAGAGCGTTGGCCTTGATGCCCTCGCCAGAGACTCAGATTTGGATAAACTGGCGAGGTGGTACTCAGCAAGCGGGTTTTCCCGAAATATGGAGCAATCCAGCGATCTCAACTACTTGCTGTGCAACTCGTGGCGGGCTACCTTCAGCAGGGGCTCGCCTGAGCTTAGGGAAGATACTGCCCAAGAGCAGGTAGACTACTGCCTGGAGAATTACGATCTTAGACAAGCTATGCTCAGGAGTGACGCGAGAGCAACTGGCCTGGGAGTAGCCATCTTGGGAGATACGGTCTACTACGTGCAGGTTTTCGATGTCCTGAATTCTGTACAAGGAGACGGCAGGCCTGTGCAGCTCAATGAGAACGCCCAGGCAGAAGACCCTTCGTGGGAGCTACTCCGGTGGTTCGTCCTGGACGATGACACAGACGAGCAACCCTACATAGGGGACTCTTTCGTGTGTGCCGACTTTGCTGCCATGCTGCATGATAGAGCCGAAGCAGCGGGAATCAAGGCTGCCTATGTGAGCGTTGTTTTCACGGACGGACCCGGGCATGCATTGACCGCCTTCAACACGACAGACCATGGGTTGGTCTTCATAGACTGCACAGGACAGGGGCTCAACACTGCGACGTCGGGGGGATTCACCGGCAGCCAGGATACCACCGAAAGCTATGACAAGGTAGCCTATTTAGTGGAGGGATATGAATACGGCCTCATAAGCATTGATAGAGCCTCCCACTTCGATTACGAGTTCTATGAACAGTGGATGCGACAGTGGGAAGAACACCTGGAAAAGGTAGAGGTATACGAGCAAAAAGCCGACGCATACGAGGAGGCCGTAGGAGGCAGAACCATTATCACCGATCCCGACGAGTATGCAATGCTTCAGAGCATGCACGAAGAACTGGAGGCCCTGAGGGAAGAATTAGAAACCCAAGAAGATATTCTGGGAAGCTATCGCTGGGAGTCACTTGGCCTGGTTACAGATTTCTACATACACTGGTGACTCTCGTACCTTCAGGTTTCACCACGTTTAAGAAACGCCGCAGGCCATCCTTGTCTTACTTACCTTCCCCTCTGGTAACAAAGTCGCACTTCTCAGAACCTTCGACAAGCGTCGTTGTTCGAACTAATCCCGAACCAGTGAACCTGCTCATAGGGAAATCGAACAGGCACAGGTATAGCGTGAATTGGTCCGCACCTTGTGAGTGAAGGAATTTACAAACGGCACATTCTGTGTAATCCATGTCAAATTAAAGTCCTTGCCGTCACCTGCCACGTATCGGTTTTTCCCGGCAGACTTCGCAAATTGCGATATTCCATCTCGGTATGTATACTACCCCAAGAGGTTTGCAGCGTAACACGCCGGTAAGGGTGGAGCGCGAGAACGGATAAGCAAGGGAAGGGAGGAAATCATGATAGACGACAAGACTCAGGCCGTGATTGCCGCCTTGCTGACACTCCCTGTGGCGCAGAAAATCCTCGAGAGCGTACACGGCGAGAAATATCAGGGGCAGGGAATGCCAGAAATGGTGGACACCTATTTCAGGTTAAAGAAGCTGCTGAAGAGAAGATTCGACGAGGGCGGTTAGGGCATAGAAGCGCCAAAATCTGAGTATCCGAAGTGACCCAGTACGCTACAAATCCGCCCAGCTATGCTCAGGCTTGCCTGGGCCACCACTGCTCGTGCCATTCCCCTGAGACAAGTGCAACATCACGACAAGTCCATAGCGCAAGGCCTCGGCTGTGGTACTTTGTGTGGAGGAGGAAAGTATGAAGGAGTTCAAAGATAGGACGGCGGTCATCACGGGCGCGGCCAGTGGCATAGGGCGCGCCATTGCCGAACAGTGTGCGCGAGAGGGCATGAAAGTTGTTCTGGCCGATATTGAGGAGGAAGCCCTTAGCCAAGCGGAAAAAGAAATGAAGGCAGCAGGAGCATCCGTGCTGGCTGTGGTGACCGATGTTTCAAAAGCCAGCGATGTCGAAGCACTAGCTCAGAAAACACTTGCCGCCTTTGGCGCGGTTCACCTGCTGTGCAACAACGCGGGCGTCGGTGTAGGTGGCTGCGTCTGGGAATGTACCATAGAGGATTGGAAGTGGGTCTTGGGCGTAAATCTGTGGGGCGTTATTAATGGTGTCCGGGTCTTTGTCCCGATCATGCTTGAGCAAGATACTGAGTGTCACATAGTCAACACGGCGTCAGGGCTGGGATTGATATCCAGTCCATACCTGGGTATCTACAAGGTGACCAAGCACGCTATAATAACCCTCTCCGAGACGCTTTACCATGAACTGGCACTGAGGGGTACTAATATAAAGGTGTCCGTACTATGCCCGACATGGGTCAACACTCAACTTCTGGAAGCGGACAGAAACCGTCCAGCCAAACTACAAAATGATCCGGATGAGGAAATGAAAATAAAGATGAGTCCGGAATACCAGGAAGCGGAGACATTTGTGCGCGAAGCGGTGCGGGCAGGGATATCCTGCCAGCAGGTAGCTGATTGTCTCTTCAACGCCATCAGGGCGGGGAAATTCTACATACTAACAGACCCCGAGTTCGTTAAACCTATAGTACAGTTGCGAATGGAAGACATCCTACAGGAGCGCAGTCCCACAAATCCAGTGCCGACGCTATAGGCTCAGGCATACTACGGGCATTCGAAATCGTGGGGTAAGCGGTAGAAAATGCCAAAGGCTAGAGCGAACGGAATCGATGTCCGCTATAAAGTCGAGGGCCAGGGAGAGCCTTTGATTCTAATCTCCTCGGAAGTGCTGGCAAATACGATACCGAACGCGAGACTGGTCAGGGTTGAGGGCGGGGCACACGCATTCTTTGTAGAGATGAGAGGCAGATTCGATAAGGAAGTCCTGGATTTCCTCAACTGAAATTCATTGGGGTAGGTTGGCCGACGTCGGCCAACCTACCCGCTCGAACTTGCCAGCCCGTATTTTTTAAGGTAGCTAAACAGAGCACCATATATGGTTAGCCCAGTCCCCTTTGCCCTGTCATTGCGAGCGCAGCGAAGCAATCGCTCCATACTACAATACTGGCAAGATTGCTTCGGCCCTTTGGGCCTCGCAATGACATTTGCTTTGCTATCCCATGGATCGTT
>DAOUTY010000019.1 GCA_030668425.1 Chloroflexota bacterium | reverse complement strand
TATGGCAACCTCCATTGCCCTTACGGAGAAGTGTATGCAAGCCGGATTGACCCCGGATGATTTCTTGCCCAGGTTTGGCTTTCATATCGCCCAGGGCAATGATTTTCTGGAGAATATCGCCAAGCTACGTGCCATAAGAAGAATGTGGGCTAAGATCAACAAGGATAGATTTGGATGTAGTAACCCCAGGGCTATGCAGGCTAGAATGTTTGTTCAGACCGCGGGTTCGTCATTGACAGCGCAGCAGCCATTAAACAACATAGTCAGGGCTGCTTTCCAGACACTGGGTGCGATTCTAGGAGGTGCCAATGCCGTGCAAACGGATTCCTACGATGAAGCACTAAGTATACCAACAGAGGAGGCGGCAGTTCTGGCTCTGAGAACCCAGCAAATCGTACGTCATGAAACAAACGTGCCAAATGTCTCCGACCCCTTGGCGGGTTCATATTATTTAGAATGGCTTACCAACCGTATCGAGAGTGAGGCTTTCGACCTGATCCAGAAGATAGACGACATGGGTGGCTACATAAAATGCTGGAATAATGGCTGGCTCAGTGGAGAGCTGCGCAAAAGCGCCTATGAGTGGAGAGAGCAGGTAAATAGTGGTGTTGAGACTGTGGTCGGCGTAAATAAATATGTGACTGGAGAGATGCAGAAGGTTCCGGTTTTCAGTATCGATGAGTCGATAGGGAAAATTGCGGCAGAGCGTGTAGTAAAGTATCGGAATCAGCGCGATAGCGCCAGGACGAAGTCTGCTCTTGAGGACCTGAGGCAGGCGGCAATTAAGGTTGATCAGGGCACAGGTGGAGAAGGCTACTTAATGCCAGCGTTAATGGATGCTTTCAGGGCAGAGGCTACACTGGGAGAAACAATGGAGGTAATTAAGGAAGTATTTGGCTTCTCTTGCGAGCAGTAAGGAGCTGGAAATGGCTGATACAGAACGGAAAAAGAGGATACTACTGGCGAAATCGCAAATAGATGCTCATGATAGAGGGATAAGGTATATTGCCAGGAAACTCATGGAGGCTGGGCAAGAGGTGATTTTCATAAGGTATGGATTGCCCGATGAAATTGCATATGCTGCTTTGCAGGAAGATGTAGATGTAATTGGGATTAGTTTCTCGACGGGTACACCATTGTCTGTTGTTCCAAAGGTAATGGACTTACTTCGAGAACAAGGTGTCGTAGATAAAGTAGTGATAGTTGGGGGTATAGTGCCGGATGACATTGTCCCGGAATTAAAGAAGGCTGGGGTTGCCGGTGTGTTTGGCCCCGGCTCGAACCCCGCCGATATTATTGATATCATCGAACGATCAGTCTCAAAAAAGCCATCAGCTTGAATGATATCAAGCAGTCAAATGATGCGGAGGAAAAAGTGATTGATTTTGAATTACCGGAAGAGCATAGAATCCTGCTTGAGACAGTAAGGAGGTTTGCCAGAGAGGAAGTCAAGCCTTTAGCTGAGAAGTTCGACAGGTCCCCTACATTTCTGAAGGATGAGTTTTTGCAGATCTACAAGAAAATCGCTGATCTGGGCTTTTTCGGTGTAATGGTGCCGGAGGAATACGGCGGCGTAGGAGAGGGATTTGACGTCCTCGCCTGTTCCATAATCCATGAGGAGCTGGCCAAAGCGAGCTCAGGGATTGCCCTTTCTTATTTACCGATGATTGTTGTCGGAGGCGCGATCATAAGCAAGTTCGGGACAGAGGAGCAGAAGAGGAAGTATTTGCTACCTGGGGTAAAAGGGGATATGATTCCATGCTTTTGTGTAACCGAACCGGATGCAGGGTCTGACGTAGCCGGTATTAAGACCAGCTTTGTTCGTAACGGAGATGAATACATCATAAACGGTGCCAAGCAATTTATTACAAATGCGCCTGTAGCTAATTTATTTTTCACACTTGCCAAGGATAAGACGACCGGCAAAACCTGGGCGTTCCTGGTGGAGCCGGGCGAAGGGGTTTCTATCGGGAACGAATTGGACAAGATGGGATTCCGCGCCTCTCCGACATCTGAAGTGTTCTACGATGATTGCCGCGTCCCGTCTGAAAACGTTATCGGGCAAGAGGATAGAGGTGTCCTTCAATCTCTTACTGGAATTGAACTGGAGAGGATTTTCTGCGCCAGCATAAACCTGGGTATTGCGCAGGCGGCATTAGAGGAATCAGTTAAATACGCAAAAGAAAGATATGCTTTTGGAAAACCGATTGCCGAATTCCAGATGGTTCAATCCCTTTTAGCGAACATGGCTACAGGAGTGCAAACGGGGAAAAGTATGCTCTATTACGCGATCTGGGATTTTCTTAAAAACAGTGATGATAAGAGAAAATTCCCGTCATTACCCACTTCAGTTGTGAAATACTACACAGGGGATATGGTTCTTAAGGTAACATCGGATGCTGTTCAGATTCACGGCGGATACGGTTATATCAAAGATTATCCCGTTGAGCGTTATATGAGGGATGCCAAATTACTGCAAATAGGCGGCGGTACATCCCAGATTCAACAGATGATGATTGCGAGAAATCTTTTAGCATAGAGGATGAAAGATCACCCCATTATATTGTCGCTAATGAGTCGATGGTGTGACTTGCGGGCTGGCACAGAATTCTAAGGAGTGGGAGGACAGGCTGGCTATGGAATTCGAGTACATTATTCTTGAGAAAAAAGAGGGGTATGCAAAGATTACCCTTAACCGTCCTGACGTGCTGAATGCACTGAGCTCAGGACTGATGCTGGAAATGCAATCAGCGATACGGGAGAGTGAATCTGACGACGCAGTAAGGGCTGTAGTTATTACCGGTGCAGGTCGAGCATTCTGTGCGGGTGGAGATCTGGCAGAGCAGAAGAGCCTTGGCGGGGATCCTCAGAAGATTGGCCGATGGCTTGAGGTCATTAAGGAAGCGTTTGCTGTCCTGTACAAGTGTACTAAACCCACAGTAGCTATGGTGAACGGACTGGCGTTGGCTGGAGGTATTGAACTGATTCAGCTTTGCGACCTTGCAGTTGCCGCCGAGGATGCCAGGATTGGCGACCAGCACATTAACTATGGACTGATGGGCGGTTTTTGCTCTGTGCCGATGCTGCCCAGGATAATAGGCGTTAAGAAAGGAAAAGAGCTTCTCCTCACGGGGGGATGGATAACGGGTAAGGAGGCGGAAAGGATCGGCCTGGTGAACAGGGCGGTCCCTGCTGACTCGCTGGAGGAAGCGACGAATGAGTTGGTAGGGAGATTGACTGACAAGAGTCCTTTGCTTCTGAAGGTGACAAAAGACCTGGTTAATAAGACGCTTGAAATGGACCTGGATAGCGCTGTGGAGACGGGGTTCCTGGCCACAATGCACCTGTTAGAAACGGGAGAGGACGTGAAAGAAGGTTGGGCTGCCTTTTCGGAAAAAAGAAAACCTGTGTGGAAGGGAAGGTGAGATCACTCGCTCTAGCGGTGGGTCTTGGTGACAGCATGGTCAGTACAATGAGTGACAGGAGAGAGGAGATTCTAAGGGGTGAATAACCTGAAAGACAAGGTTGCAATTGTCGGGCTTGGGTGGACGAGATTCAGCACGAATTCGGGAGTGAGCGTTAAGAACTTAGCGCTCGAATCCTGTAAGAATGCAATTGATGACGCAGGGCTGACAGTGAAAGACGTTGACGGTATTGCAACATATAATATCGGAGATTCAGTTAGCCCCTATGTTGTGGCGACGGGTTTGGGCCTGCCAGAGCTGAGATGGAACATAGAGTACTTTGCGGGGGCAAATGGAGCCACTTCGACACTATTGACGGCTGCTTGTGCTATTATCGGCGGATTGGCTGATACTGTCCTTGTCTTCAGGGCTATGAATGGCCGTACCGGCACACGCTTGGGCGGTGCCGGAATGAGCCTTAACACAACCGGAATAGAGCAATACTGTGTCCCCTATGGGTTGACTACCTTTCCCCAGGCTGTGGCAATGGTCGCCAGGAGACACATGATAAAGTATGGTACCACGAGCCATCAGATGGGGGCTGTAGCGTTAACGTGCCGGGAGAACGCTATTCTAAACGAAAGGGCAGTGGTACGTTCCCCCTTAAGTATTGAGGATCACCAGAATTCCAAGATGATTGTTGATCCCTTGCGTCTATACGATTGTTGCCAGGAGACTGACGGGGCCTGTGCAGTGTTGATTACTTCAGCGGACAGGGCAAAGGATCTAAGACACTCACCTGTTTATTTGATGTCCGGCACCCATGGCGCTGGCTGGCAGTCGGGCGAATTTTTCGGAAAAACAACCGCTTTTTGGCCTGAATGGGATGAATTATCGGAAACATATGCCAGGACAATGGCATCTGAGCTTTATGGAAAAGCAGGTATTACCTCAAAAGACGTTGATGTGGCTGAGCTATACGACTGTTTCACAATAGAGCCTATAGTGCAGCTTGAGGATTTTGGTTTCTGCGAGAAGGGGGAGGGGGGAGCCTTTGTTGAATCCGGGGCCGTTAGACGGGATGGCCATCTGCCGATGAACACGCACGGAGGGCTTCTTTCTGAAGGGTATATTCACGGATTCAATCATGTGCTTGAAGGGGCGAGCCAATTACGGGGAGATGCAGGCGCCCGCCAGATCAAAGATGCTGAAATCGCTCTTGTTACCGGCTATTGCGGGCCTGTAGCTAACGCCGTGATACTAAGGAGATGAATGCGAATGAACACTTCCATCTATGAGAAACCCTTACCTCAACCAGATCCCGATTCGCAGATGTTTTGGGATGGCTGCAAGGAACATAAGCTCCTTGTTCAACAGTGCAAAGGGTGTGGAACCCACCGGTTCCCACCCGATTCAATGTGCTACATATGCCAGAGCAGGGATTATGAGTGGGTGGCTGTGGAAGGTAGAGGTGTGATCTATAGCTGGATAATTGTACACTATTCCCCTCATCGTGCCTTTTCACGTGATGTCCCTTACGCGGTCGCATATGTGGAATTGAATACACCTAAGACGATTCGTATGTGCGGCAATATTGTTAATTGTAAAAACGAGGACATCTCTGCCGGCATGCCGGTTGAGGTGGTCTTCGACGATGTGACTCCCGAAGTGACACTCCCCAGGTGGAAGCCGACTAAGTAGCCCAATTCACGATTACGATGACATATAACCAGAATATAGGGTAGCTTGGCCGACGTCGGCCAAGCTACCCCAATAAGTACCAAACGGTAGTGGGTGTGGATTCCCGTCTACACGGGAATGACAGGGAGGAAAGTCTTGATCGGGCATAGCGAGAGTCCATTTCTGCAACAATGATTTGGTAGAAAGCGATTCTGAGGAACGATGATGTATGACGTTGCGGTAGTAAAGTACAGCCGACCTTATGAGTCGTTAAAGCAGGCTGTGGAGCTGTGCGGAGCGATTGGAGATATTCGCTCCGGTTCCAAGGTTTGCATCAAACCTAACATTGTATCGTGGTATGAAGGCGTTAACTTCCCCAAGTATGGTGTTCTAACAACTTCACGCCTGATTGAAGACATGGTCAGACTATTGATGGAGCATGGGGTTACTGACATTAGTATTGTTGAAGGGATGGTATGGTCAGGACAGAACCTCAAACCATCGATACTGGAGATGGCTTGCAGAGGCCTGGGGCTTGATCTGCTGAAGGACCGTTACGGTGTCAAAATCATCGATGTAATGAAAGGTTCTTTTACCAAAATTCCTGTAGATGACAAGAAAGTATCGGTTAGCAGTGACATCCTTGAAGCCGACTACGTCATAGATATGCCGGTATTGAAAACCCATACGCAGACTGTGGTTTCTCTGGGAATAAAAAATCTAAAAGGATTACTCAATATCGCATCCAGGAAGCTATTTCATAATCCAGACAAGGGTATCAGTCTACATTATTACCTGTCAAAACTGCCTGATTTGGTTCCAACCTCTCTTACTGTAATAGACGGTATATATAGCCTGGAACTGGGTCCTATGATAACCGGTAAAGCGCACAGGGCAAATGTTATTATTGCTTCTAAAGATCTTATTTCAGCCGACAAGGTAGGGGCGACGGTGCTGGGCATCGAACCGAAAGATGTTCCCCATATTGCTTTTTCTGCTGAAGCTCATGGTCGGAGCCCTGATCTGACCGATGTGAATATCAAAGGAGAGATTGACATAACCAACGTGATCAGACCACACAAGTGGGAATTGGGACAGAATGAATCCGGTGGTATGCCGACGTATTTTGCAAACGCGGGCGTAAAGGGTATCCGGTTTCTGGCAATGGATGATTCGCTTTGCACATACGGGGCGGATTTCATACACTACATTATCCAGGGAATCTTGACAGCGAAGAATGAAGATAGAACATTTGATGATGTTGAAATACTGTATGGGAGGATGCAAGAACCTGCTCCCGGGCACAAGCATACCATGCTTGTAGGTCAGTGCCAGGTGAAATCGAACAGCGGTCACCCAGCGATAAATCATGGGGTTGAAGTCAGAGGATGTCCACCAAGAAAGGACGATTTCGTTACAGCATGCAAAGAAGTGGGGATCGAGCTTGCAGACGGCTTTTTGGATTGGATGGATAAAAGCCCGGAGCTCTTGCATGGGAAAAGGTATAAAGACAAGCCGGAATTCGACGAGTCATTCTATAGAATCGAGTAAATACAGATACCGCTTTTATGAAGGCAGAATTGAATTCATCAGGAGGTACGATTCGAGATGAAAAGATTAGATGGTGAAGTGGTGATAGTCACTGGCGCAGGTGGTGGTTTGGGTAAAGCCTATGCTAAAGGTGTAGCTGGTGAGGGCGCTTGTGTCGTGGTAAACGACGTAGTTCCGGAAATGGCTAACCAAGCAGTGGAGGAGATTAAAGAGGAAGGGGGAAAGGCAGCCGCATGCATTGGGGCGGTAGGAACAACAGAAACGGCGGAGAAGCTGGTTAGCACTGCGGTTAAGGAATTCGGCAAGGTGGATGTGTTAATCAACAATGCTGGCGTTGTCAGGCCTGCCATGATGGTGAAGATGACAGAAGAGCAATGGGACACAGTTCTTGAAGTACACTTAAAGGGGGCCTTCCTGAATAGCCAGGCAGCTGTCAGGCACATGATTGAAAACAACATTAAGGGACGTATCATCAATATATCTTCCCCGGCGGGCATTTACGGTGGCATTGGCCAGGCAAACTACAGTGCGGCCAAAGCAGGGATTATTGGTTTAACGAAATCTAACTCAAGGGAATTAGCACGATACGGGATATGTGTCAATGTTTTATGTCCCGCCGCCAGGACAGGTTTGACCGATTCCATGCCAGAGAAGTTGAGAGAAGAAACATACCAGAGGATTGCCAAGAGGAATACACTTCAGCGCATGGGCGAACCGGAGGACGTGGTGCCCATTATTGTATTCCTTTCGTCCACTGAGTCATATTATGTCACAGGACAGGTCATCGAGATTGCGGGCTCTCTCGGTTTTGAGGCGATTTAAATCATTTCCCTAGGGCTCACTTGCATTAGCCACTTCTGGCTCCGGGAACGGCTTCGCCTCGATTTTGTTTATATTTATGTTCGAACAAATATAATTACACGGGCACATATGTGCCCGTGTAAACTGCCAATCGCAAAACATAAGCGCTGATTTCGCGCTTAGTCTCTGGCTCCTACGATAGCCATACCGGAAATCCCACCGCCGGGTTGGCCTCCGTAGTTCTGAGCAACACCAATCCTTGGGTTCTTTAACTGCCGTGGCCCAGCCTGGCCTCGAAGCTGAAGATATGACTCAAAGAGCATCCTCAGCCCGCTGGCTCCTATGGGATGGCCGAAGCATTTCAACCCGCCATCGGCGTTGATAGCCACCTCTCCTCCCAGGTTAAAAGTGCCTGCTTCGATATCTTCCTTGTACTTGCCCCTGGGAGTGAAACCGAGGTCCTCGCTGATCAGAACCTCTGTAATAGTAAAGCAATCATGTACTTCGGCAATATCGACTTCCTTGCGAGGATCGGTTATGCCAGCCTCTTCATAAGCCATCCTGCCGGATTTCACGATCTCGTCTATGTGGATGAAGTCGTAGTCATCGGCCATCACACCCTGTGTTCCTGCGCCGGCGGATATTCCGAGCGCCTTGACGACAATATAGTCATCCTTTATGCGCCTTGCGATATCAGGACGGGTAATAATCGCTGCTGCCGAGCCATCGCTCACCCCGCAGCAATCGTATAGTCCCAGCGGCCAGGCAATCATCGGGGCATTCATCGCCTGCTCTATGGTTATCTCACGCTGGAAATGTGCCCTGGGATTCAGACTGCCGTTGTGGTGATTCTTTACCGCAATCATGGCCAGCATCCGTTTACCTTCCTCCGGCGTCAAACCGTAGACGTGAAAGTACCTTGTCGCAGCAAGAGCGAATCTGGCCGGTGCCACGACCGGCGCCCATACCCAGCTACCGAATTGTGGCTCGCCGCCCATCTGGGTAAGCCCTGTAGCCCCGGTGTCTTTTAATTTCTCAGCGCCGCAGGCCAGCACGATATCATATATACCAGCGGCCACCGCATAGGCGCCACCCCTGAAAGCTTCGATACCCGTGGCACAGTAGTTCTCCACTCTGGTGATGGGTATATAATCCGTTTTCAGAGCCCGGGCCAGCCTGCACCCTGAGCACCCTGTTTCCGCGCCCTGTATGCCCAACCAGGCTGCTTGAATCTCCTTTAGATCGATCCCCGCATCCGCTAAAGCTTCATGACATGACTCCACCATCAAGTCCTGATCGCTTTTATCCCACAGCTCTCCGAACTTCGTACAGCCCATACCAACCACAGCAACTCTATCTTTGATGCCTGGCATTACTTATCTCCCCCCTTAGTATAGCTCTGAGACCTTAAAGGCATAGATTTCCAAAAGTAGTTGTGGAATCCATCCTGAGTGACCAGTTTCCGGAAACTCATCTCCACCGGCATCTCCACTGCTATCTCGTCGAGCACTCTATCGGTCATTATAGTTACCATGCGCCCGCCGCCCTCAAAGTCGATAACCGCAGTTACCCTGGGCGCCTCCTTCCGGCTGCAGATATAGTCCGCAGTGAAGGTAAAGATTTTACCCTTTTTGTCCGATAGCCTCACCTCATCGAACTGGTCCTTCGACCTGCACTTGGGGCACACCCTTTGTGGCGGAAAGTGGACGCTGTTACAGGATTTGCATTTGAGACCGTGCAGCGGAAATATCTGGCTGCGATCTCGCCATAGTGCCGTCGCAGATATATGTCCACCTGGAGGCGTAGGCTGCGCTTCAAAAACCAGCAACTCCCGCCATTGTAAGTAGGTCCTGTAGTCGTCAACAATTCGCTTCTTCTCCAGATTTCCCTTGATGCCGGCCCTATCTCTGATTTTATCGATTTGATCTGTTACCGTGAGCATAAAAACATCGGCACCGTTGCCATAGCTGGTGAGCAGCAGACGGTCACCAGCCTTCGCTTCCTCTAATGTTGCCACCAACAGCATCAGTGGGAAGGCGGTACCTGTATTCCCCATAACGTCGAACAGCGTGTCCTGCACCTGTATCTTAGGGTCGATGCCCAGCTTCTTCGAAAGATCTCCCATAATCTTTGGGTTGGGAGGAGCAAGGATAATCTTGGCAAAGTCACCCGGGGTAAGATTGGTCTTCTGCAGCAGTGAAGTAACTGCTTCTGCCACAGTGTCACGATAGCCCGTTGTGTAGGCAAACCGGTCCTCCCATGCTCTGATGTAGGTATCGCCCTCGCTTCGCCATATGTCGTGAAGCTCCCTGGATATGGCGTGCGATTCCTCTACGTTCACTGCGATAGCGGAATCTCCCACAAGCACCGCTGCAGCACCATCGCCCCCGTTCTGTTCAAAATCGGTTCCCGGGGCACCCATGCGGCAGTCGGATGCCACCACTAGCACCTGCTTCGCCGACCCAGCTTTCACAGCATCCAGCGCAGCCCTCAAAGCGGCCGTTCCTGCCCTCAGGGAGTTCGAAAAGTCAGCGGTAATGATGTCCTGCCTCAGATCAGCAGCAGCAGCAATTGTCGTCGCAATCTGCTTCTCTTTGTAGGGCGCAGTGGTTGTAGCATAGAATAATCCGTCTATCGCATCCCGGTCCTGGCCCTTCAGGCAATCAAGAGCAGCAGCCACCGCCATTGTGGTACTGTCCTCATCGAAATAGCGGATAGCCTTTTCGCCACGCAATCCCTTCATTATCGCATCTCGACTTAGCCGCCAAAGGGGTACGTAAGCTCCATACGAGGTGATGCCGGCCATTCATTCCTCCTTTTCTGCTAGCTCAATTAGCTACCATTAGCATAGCATCCAAAGCTGGTGAGTGTCAATTTATAATGTGAATTTCAAAGGAGAATTGATGGCTGACAACGTTTCTATTGAATGCGCCAAAACGATACGCTACAATCTACCCTGTACATAGACATTTACCGTTCCATTCTGATAATAAAAATTGAGTTGTTTCCAAGTCAGGAATATTGAGTTCTAGGAAGGAACAAATAGTGAAATACAAAGAAATTATCTTAAGGATGGAGGATGGGATTGCGACTCTAACCTTAAATCGACCGGAAAAGAAGAATGCTCTCAGCTATCGGATTTGTGACGAGATTTGCGATGCAGTTGATGAGGTAGCGAACAATGATGAAGCGAGGGTGCTCGTCCTTACCGGTGCAGGGTCTGCGTTCAGCGCTGGCGGTGATCTTGAAACTCATCCTGCCACGACTGCAAAGGATAGAGAGACGAGGATAAAGCACCTTCGGCATTCGGTGCAGGTTGCCAGTAAGCTGCGGAGCCTGGAGATACCGCTGATCGGTTCAATAAATGGCCCTGCCCTGGGCGCAGGCTGTGACATCGCCTGCGCCTGTGATATCAGAATAGCTTCCGAGAAAGCAACATTTGGAGAGATCTTCATCAAGGTCGGGTTCGTTCCAGATTTCGGAGGTGCCTATTTCCTGCCTAGACTGGTTGGAATGGCCAAGACTTGCGAACTCATTTTTACTGGTGACCCGATAGATGCATATGAAGCAGAGCGCATAGGTCTGGCAAATAAAGTAGTTCCCCATGACCGTTTGGAAGATGTAACTATGGAATTAGCATCAAAGCTTGCCGCTTATTCGCCATTCGCGATGAAAAAAGCAAAGGCCGCCATTTATCGCGCATTCTCGACCGATCTGGATTCGGAGTTGACGGCTGGAGCTGAAGCACAGGCGTTGTGTCTTGAAACAGACTATGCTCAGGAAAAATTAAAAAAATTCAAAAGAAAGTCTACTTCAAAATAAGGGGGGGCCTGGTCTTTGAGCCACAGGGAGGACTGCCAAATAGGCAAAGTTACATTAAGCTGACCTAGACCCACATGTACTTGGAGGGGAGAGAAACCGTTGCATGACCGGGCATTGTGTTCTCTCCTCGTTGGTTCCCTGTCCTGATTTCGATATCGACCAGGTATTCATCGCCCTCCTGGTATTTCTTGATGACTGTACCCTTGAGAAATTGCGTATCCCCAAACACGTTGAAGAGTTTGCACCGGGCATTCAGTTTCTTCAGGAAACCATCATCTCCCATCCAGTTGGTAATCAAGTGGCCTGCCCATGAGAACCTCTGAATGCCCAGATCGTAGGCTACAGGCACCCCTATTGCATCAGATGTGGAGGATTCGTGGTGGACGTCGGCCATCGGTTCGAGTGCACCAGTTTCAGGGTCCCGCACACCCCACATCGGATGCTTCTTCATATATTTCCAGCGTATGCGGTGAGCACCCTGGCCGCCACCTATCCCTACCATGAACTCTACCATGTCTGTCTGAGCCAATGGCCCTTTGACAACGGGCGTCAACTCGTCGCCTACGTTGACATCTTCCCAGAAACGTGGGGTCTTGCCCCGCACCTCTTCAGCTTCGTAGGCATCGTCAATAGCTTTTAATTCTTCCTCGGTATACCTGCATTTCGACACATGTGAGTACTTACCTTTTTCCCTAGCCGCCTGTCTCTCAATCCTCATGGTCTCTCTCTTGTTAATAGCTACAATATCGCCTCTCTGGTTTCTGTAGATCGTTTTTCCCAATTGCAGTAACTGCCGTCCACCCATCTTGCCTTGCTTCTCTACGAGGTTGGTGGGTATATCGACGCAGGTAAGTTCGTCGTTGACATGAATAGTTCGGAACCACTCCCAGGAGACACCGCAGTGGAAGGCATGCACCCCCGGCAGCCCTTCCATTCCCTGGGGAGCGGCCACAGCATAGGGGAAGAAGGGTGGTGCAATAACATGCCCGTACCTGCTTCTACTGACGTATTCCAGGTCATGCCAGAGGGGGTTGTCATCTCCTATCCCCCACGCGAACTGCCTTATCGCATCCTGCGATGCCACTGCGTTCTGTACCTGTGGGTAATAAGACCGGCCAAATGTGGCCCTCAGCTTTGCCAAACCCTCATCGGTTATTTTTCCAAAGGTCACTTCCGGTCTATCCGTCATCACCTGATGCACCTCCGTGATACTCTTGGACCGCAGGCGATTATTCTAACACAGAGAATAATACACCGTGTCCAAGACTTGCTATAAATGGAAGGGGCAAACGAGTTGCAAAGGGGGTTAGTAGCAAAACGCCTGCTCAGGTAGTGCTGTACAACTCGCTAAATATCTGCAAGCAGTAAGATATTAGGCTGGTGACCGGATAGAGGTCAGTCTACTTTGATTATAGTGGCATCGGCTTGGCCGAGACCTCCACATATAGCACCTAGAGCGTATCCACCACCCCTCCGCCTTAGTTCATACATCAGATTCATGATGATTCTGGCACCGCTTGCGGTATTCGGGTGTCCAGTTGCTATAGCACTGCCGTTAATGTTCGTCTTGTCCCTTATCTGTTGCAACCTCTCCTTGTCGTCCCCCGCAATTAGCTTGGTGGAGACCAGCGGCACACAAGCGAAAGCCTCATTTATCTCTATAACAGACATATCATCGATGTTCAGTTCTGCTTTCTTTAAGACATTCTGTATAGCATAGCCTGGACCCTCGGCTATGCGGCTGGCATTAATTGCAATTGATACCTGGGCAACCACTGTCGCCAATGGCGGAAGGCCAAGCTCCTCAGCCTTCTTTCGTCTCATTACCAGGATTGCCGCGGCCCCGTCGTTCATGCCGGGAGCGTTGCCGGCTGTAATTGCTCTTGTATTGTATACCGTCTTTAGCCTGGTGAGTTTCTCCAGGCTGGTATCAGGCCGATATTGCTCATCGATATCCAGCACCTGCGGCTCACCTTTGGCTTGCGGTATGCTGAGGGGCATTATCTCGTCTTTGAACTTGCCCGAATTCCAGGCAGCGCCATAGTTTTCATGACTGCGTACTGACCATTCGTCCTGCTCCTGCCTGTCGATCCCATATTCGGCGGCTACATTGTCGGCGTCAACAGCTACAAGATCGAAATCTTTGTAGCCAAGCGCAAATAGAGGGTCTTCCATCTTAACATCACCCAGTCGGTAGCCACTGAATCTGAGTCCTCTCACAATAAGAGGCTCCTGGCTAAAAGAGGTAGCGCCGCCGGCTATGGCAACATCAATTTCCCCCAATGCTATTGTCATAGCTGCCAGCTTAACAGCATGCATCGCTGACACACATGCCATATCAAAAGAGATGGACGGCGTTTCGTGGGGAAGCCCTGCCTTGATAAGCGCTTGTCTGGCGGCAACAGGTGTGTAGGCGTCTTTGCACGGAGATGTGTCACCTACGCCCCAGAAAACCTCCCCCACCGTATCCGGGCTAATCTTGGCCTGGCTAAGCACCTCTTTCATCGGGATGGCACTCAGGTCATAGTAATCGAAGTCTTTCAGCGACCCCCCGTACCTCCCAAAAGGCGTCCTGACAGCGTTTACGATTACCACATTGTTACCATCAGTCATTGCCTTCTCCTGTCTTCCTCATTTCCCCTGTTAAGCATCATTGTTGGCTGTATTATAGCGCAATAAGTATATTCCAGAGAGCTATGCGGTCGGACATGATTATACTCCTTTCTCCATTGCTCTATAAGAACCTGCGCTTCTGCTGAAGATAAAGGATGAACTCCCTTGCCTCTCCAATACTAATATCACCCAATGATGTAGATTTGCCGGTGTTTATAAGAAATCTTTCGAAGGTAAGCAGCGTATCGGTGTACCACGAGATGGTTTTGGGTGATTTCCCCTCGGTCCGGTTGAAGGTCTCATAAAGCCTGATCAACTTACCGAGGGGTATGTTAGCTCTATCCAAGTCTTGCCACCTC
>DAOUTY010000240.1 GCA_030668425.1 Chloroflexota bacterium | reverse complement strand
TAAGGCACTACATCTACCGTCGTGTATTGGGTAGATTTGCCGACGTCGGCCAATCAACCCAATCGAAACTGCCAACCCGTATTTTCGCAACAACGACAAAAGGGCGACCCAATGGGTCGCCCCAAGTCTTGTCTTATCTCGCACCGATTGAATCGGCCTGGCTCCGCCTACAGAGGAATCAGGGAGTGCTTCCTCCACGGCCTTGCTGATTTCAGCTTCTTGGACAGCCTGTTCAGAGTGTTTATCAGAATCGGTCTTGTCGCCCTGGGATCGATAATATCGTCGGTCCCTTGAACACCCGCGAAGTGATAAGGCGTGGCGTATTCATCATGAATCTTCTGCATCAAGTCCCGACGCACTTCCTCTGGATTCTTCGCAGTCTCTATCTCAGCTTTGTAGAGTGCGTCTGCCGCTCGCTCGAAACCCTCTATCCTTATGTCAGCAGATGGCCAGGCATATACCGCATCGCATCCCATCCGCTCTGTACCCATGACCAAACGACCCGCGCCCCAACATCTTCTCACGTAGACAGTGATCTTGGGCACAGTGGACTCACAGATGGCAAATACCGGCTTGGCTGCATTCCTCTCCAGCCCATCTCTGCTCTGCTCCTGGTCCAAGCTTGGCAGGAACCCGGGGGTATCAACCAGGAAAACCAGCGGTATATTGTAGCAGTCACAGAACCTGATGAAACGCGCTTCCTTGTCCGAGCTGTTGACATCGACACAACCATCACCGACTGCAGGGTTGTTGGCTACGATTCCCACCGTCTGCCCGGCCAATCGGGCAAAGCCTATTATCATATTAGGGGCGTAGAGGGCCTGCAGCTCAAAGAGATGTCCCTTATCCACTATTGAGGAAATCACCTCGTGCATATCGTAGGGTTGAGATACATCTGTGGGTACCAGGTCAAGGAGCTTTTCATCGGTGCGATTGGGGTCGTCACCGGTATCCACTACGGGGGGATTCTCCCTCCAGTTAGACGGCAGAAAACCGAGAAGTTCCTGGCAGCTGCTTATAGCCTCTTCATCGCTTTCAACGAGCAGATCGTTGGAACCGGTGATTTCCGAATGCAGTAATGCCCCTCCGATCTCCTCCTCGGTCACGTCAACAAAGGTAACCGCTTTCAATATGGGAGGTGAGGCTACAGACATGACAGCTATGTTCCTGCGCATGATAACGAAATCAGCCATTATCGGAGAATAGGCCGACCCGGCATAACACGGCCCCAGCATAAGGCTTATATGAGGCACTACGCCCGACATCAAAGGCGGATAATACATGAACCCACCACCTCCGCCGACTGGGCTACCACGTACAGGAATCTTGAACCCGGACCTGCCGAACAGGTCATGAATTCTGATGGCACCCGAATCAACCATCCCCACCAGGGGAATACCTTCCTCCATAGCCTGCTGCATCGCCCTGGCCACTTTACTGTTCTGAATAGTAGACTGAGTGCCAGCCAGTACAGTGAAGTCATGCGCGTAGGCGTAAACGTAACGGCCATTGACCTCCCCGCAACCAACGATCACAGAGTCTCGTGGGAGTTCGCGGTTGTCGATATCAAATCCGGTCTTCATCGGCTGCGTCCAGATCCCTATTTCCTGGAAGGTCCCCGAATCGAAAAACTTTTCTATCCTCTCCCAGGCGGTGAGCTTACCTCTGCCATGCTGCTTTTCTATGTCCGCCGGCCCACCACCAGGCTGCAGCTTCTCCCTGTTTTCCTCTACCTTTTGCAGCATCTCTCTCATATCTGACATCTAAGTCCTCCTACAATCATAGCCGTATGTTTTCGTGTTTGCGTTCGGGTCTTCCCTCATCTCGCTTGGCCAGTGTTTTAAGCGCCTTTATCAAGAAAGGCCTCGTATCCCGTGGATCAATGAACTCCTGTGCCCACTCAAGCTCCAGCGACTCAAACTTCTGTTGCATTTCGGCGGTACGCTGCGCCTGCTTTTCCTGCTTCGCTGTTTCATCCTCAATAGCCTGAAATTCCCTCTTGTAGATGATCGATACCGCCCCGTCCGCCCCCATAAGCCCACGCTGCACAGTCGGCCAGGCTACATCAAGGTCTCCTCCCAACGTTGTGCCGGGCATCCCCAGCTGTCCGCCGCCATAGAGCTTTCTTATGGCAATGGTGATCTGAGGTACAGTAGCCTCGACATTGGAGAACACCAGCTTGCATCCGTGTCTGATCAGACCTCTGGTCTCTTCGTCAACGGCTGGCAAGAAAGCAGGGGTATCCGCAAGCCAGACCAGAGGGATGTTGAATGCATCGCAGAACCTGGCAAACCTCGCCATCTTATCCGCAGCATCCAGTGTGAGAGAACCACCCATAGCCTGAGGATTGTTAGCTATTATCCCCGCGGTCTGTCCTGCCAGTCGAACGAACCCTGTTATCAGGTTGTTCGCCCACTGACGCTTCATCTCAAGGAACTCGCCATTGTCTGCAAACAAGGAGATCACCTTGTGCATGCTATACGGAAGCATCGCGTCAAAGGGGACTACCTGCAGAAGTTCCTCTTCTCTGCGATTGGGGTCATCCCCGGTATCCACGACAGGCGGGTCCTCCGTGTTGTTCGATGGCAGGTAGCCCAGCAAGGCGCGACAACTCTGCAGGCATTCCTCTTCACTTTTTGCCATCATGTCGCAGCAGCCCGTACGCCGAGCATGCACCGAGGCCTCACCTAATTCCTCAGCAGTCTTATCCTCCGGTGGAGGCGCCACATGCATATAACTTGTCTTCCTTACCATGAAGACGAAATCCGCCAGCGAGGCCGAGATCGC
>DAOUTY010000236.1 GCA_030668425.1 Chloroflexota bacterium | reverse complement strand
GATGTAGATTTCGAGGCTGTCAAGGAAAAGGCAAGCGCCATAACCCCGGTTCCGGGTGGTGTGGGGCCGATGACAATAACAATGTTAATGGGCAATACCGTGATATCTGCCGAACGGCGTGCCGCTCATTCCAAGTAGAATGAAATTGGGTTCGCCCATACTCAAGCTCACAATTAGAGGAAAAACGAAAGATATCCTCTTAAACTGTTAAATAAAAAGGAGGTCTTCTGTGGCATACGACGCAACGAAAATGAAGGACTGGCAGATTTCAGAGGCTGCCGAAGCCAACATGCCATCCCCCGACGAGTGGCGGGATAAGCTGGGCTTGGAGAAGGGCGAGCTCATTCCCCACGGGAGAACACCCAAGCTCGATTTCATTAAGATCATGGAGCGCCTCAAGGATAAGCCCGATGGCAAGTACATTGAGGTGACCGCCATCACCCCCACACCACTGGGTGAAGGTAAAAGCACGACCTCAATGGGTCTTATGGAGGGCATGGGCAAGCGGGGTCTTAATGTAGGCGGCTGCCTGCGGCAGCCCTCGGGTGGCCCCACCATGAACATCAAGGGGACCGCTGCCGGCGGCGGTAATGCTCTGCTCATTCCCTTGACTGAGTTCTCGATGGGGCTTACTGGCGATATCAACGATATCATAAACGCCCACAACCTGGCGATGGTGGCTCTCACCTCCAGAATGCAGCACGAGCGCAACTACAACGACGAACAACTGGCCAGGCTCACCAGAATGCGCCGCCTCGACATGGACCCCACCAGGGTGGAGATGGGCTGGATCATAGATTTCTGCGCCCAGAGCCTGCGCAACATTATCATAGGCATAGGCGGACGCATGGACGGCTTCATGATGCAGTCCAAGTTCGGTATCGCCGTGAGTTCCGAGCTTATGGCCATGCTCTCCATCGTCAGGGATCTGGCGGATCTGCGGGAGAGGATGGATAACATCACCGTAGCCTTCGATAAATCGGGCAAACCTGTTACTACCGGTGATCTGGAGGTGGGCGGTGCCATGACTGCCTGGATGCGTAACACTATCAACCCCACCCTGATGTGCTCGGTGGAATACCAGCCCTGCATGGTGCATGCTGGCCCCTTCGCCAATATCGCAGTGGGGCAGTCATCCATTATCGCCGACCGCATCGGATTGAAGATGTTTGACTACCATGTGACCGAGAGCGGCTTTGCCGCCGACATCGGCTTCGAGAAGTTCTGGAACGTCAAGTGCCGCTTGAGTGGCCTCAAGCCGCATGTCTCCGTACTCACGAGCACCATCCGTGCGCTGAAGATGCACGGCGGCGGCCCCAAGGTAGTTGCTGGCATTCCCCTGCCCGACGCCTATACCAAAGAGGATCTGGGGCTGCTGGAGAAGGGCTTGGCCAACATGGTGCACCACATCAACACCATCAGAGAATCCGGCATCAACCCCGTGGTGTGCGTCAATTGCTTCCATACCGACACCAAGGACGAGATCGCCATGGTCAGAAAGGCGGCGGAGGAAGCCGGGGCCCGTTGCGCAGTATCTACGCACTGGGCCGATGGCGGCGATGGCGCCCTCGAACTGGCCGATGTCGTCAAAGAGGCCTGCGAAGACACCAACGAGTTCAAGTTCCTCTATCCTCTGGATATGAAACTGCGGGAACGGGTCGAAAAGATCGCCAAGGTGGCCTACGGGGCTGACGGCGTGAGCTGGACCCCGGATGCCGAGGCTAAGGCCAAGTCTCTTGAGAGCGATTCCAAGTACGACGAATACACCACCATGATGGTGAAGACCCACCTCAGCCTCACCCACGACCCAGTCTTGAAGGGGGTCCCCAAAGGGTGGACTCTGCCTATCCGCGACATCCTGATCTACTCCGGTGCCAAGTTCCTGTGTCCCTGCGCCGGAACAATCAGCCTGATGCCAGGAACCAGTTCCGATCCTGCATTCAGAAAGGTGGATGTGGATGTTAAAACCGGAAAGGTGAGCGGACTGTTCTAGATCAGCCCGAGTTGCTTTATCTCGGGGTGGGCGACTCCCAAGAGGCCGGTCGCCTACCCCGCAGTGTGTTGGCCTCGCCGTTGACTCCAAATCTGAGCCTTATCTATAATTCAGGGTGAGGTAAGATGCCTACAATCAAGCTAACCATCGATGACGTAGAAGTAGAGGTTGAGGAAGGCAAGACAGTCTTAGAAGCGGCACAGAGCGCTGGCATCTACATCCCTGCTCTATGCGCTCACCCCGACCTGCCTCCAGCGCCAGGATTAAAGGCCGACAGCGTCATTTACCTCGGGGGCCAACCCCTGCAAAGCTCAGCTTCCGATGCAGAGTACCAGGGTTGTCGCCTCTGCATCGTGGAGATCGAAGGTTCGGAGGAACTCCCCCCTTCGTGCACCCTGCCCGCCGCCGAGGGAATGATCATTCACACCAACACGCCCAGCGTTCAGGAGCTTCGACGCGAGAACCTGAAAATTATCCTGGCCAAGCATCCCCATGCCTGCCTGACCTGCAACCAGAGAGAGGGCTGCAGCCCATTTGAATCGTGTCCGAACAGCATACCGATACTGGAGCGCTGCTGCTCCAAGCTCGGCTACTGCGAGCTGCAAAAGGTTGCCGAATACATCGGCATCAAGGACGCCACCCCCCGCTACACTTACAGAGAGCTCCCCGTCAAGAAAGATGAGCCTCTCTTCACCCAAGATTACAACCTGTGTATCGGCTGTACCCGGTGCGTCAGGGTTTGCCGGGACGTGCGCGGAATAGGCGCCCTGGGATTTGTCAGCCGCGATGGGGAGATCATTGCAGGACCCATCGCCCCGTCGCTGAAG
>DAOUTY010000016.1 GCA_030668425.1 Chloroflexota bacterium | reverse complement strand
AGAGGAAAGCCTCGCGTACCCCGGACAGATAAAGGTTACCGTCATCAGGGAGACGCGCGCCGTGGATTATGCCAAGTAGAAACTGTAAGAGTCGAACGGAGGCCTTTTGAGAATATTGATGGTAGGTGACGTAATAGGCAGGCCTGGCAGACAGGCCATGGCAGCGCTATTGCCTGAGCTACGTCACAAGCACGAGATAGACATGGTCATTGCCAACGGTGAAAACGCCGCAGGCGGTTTAGGACTTACCCCAACCACCGCTGAGGAATTCTTTCAGGCCGGGGTAGACATCATCACGTCAGGTAACCATATCTGGCACCACAAAGAGATTATTCCCCTTTTGGAAGCTGACTCACGCATCCTGCGCCCACTGAATATGCCACCGGGTGTGCCCGGTTATGGCTACGTCATCACAGACCAGGCAATGATAGTAAGCCTGTTGGGGCGCGTGTTTCTGGGACATTTCGATTGCCCCTTCCGGGCCATGGACCACTTGCTTGAAGATGTTAATCCCAAACCTCCAGTGATACTGGTCGACTTCCATGCAGAAGCAACTGCTGAGAAAATCGCCCTGGGTTGGTATCTAGATGGTCGCGTCAGTGCAGTGCTGGGTACCCACACCCACGTTGGCACTATAGATACGAGGGTTCTACCCCGAGGCACCGCATTTGTAAGCGACGTGGGCATGGTAGGCGCTGCTGACTCAGTGATCGGCGACGATATCGACTCAGTGATCAAGAGGTTCCTTACATTGATGCCCCATAGACTATCAGTAGGCAAAGGAAATACAACCTTCAACTCGGTTCTGGTGGAGGTTGATGACGAGAGTGGCAAGGCATTAAACATCAGCCGTCTTGATCTGGAGTTGAGTAAGTGATGAAAGCTGACCTTCACCTACACACCACCGCCTCAGACGGAATTCTAAGTCCGCAAGAGATGGTTCAGAAGGCTTCTCAACTCGGGCTTGATGTCATCGCGATCACCGATCACGACTCCGTCAATGGAATACCATCTGCCCTGGAAACAGCCAAGAGCTTTCCCCAGCTTCTGGTCATACCAGGAGTTGAAATAAGCACCGATATGCCGCAGGGCTGGGTGCATATTCTGGGCTACTTCGTAGACTATCGAGACTCTGAATTCAATCATGCCTTAGAGGAACTGCGCAATTCTCGCTATGAGCGAGGACTCAAGATAGTAGCCAGGCTGGCCGATCTGGGCATCGACATAGACTGGGAAAGAGTGCTTGCCCTGGCATCAGGAGGTACTATAGGACGCCCCCATATCGCCCAGGCGATGCTGGAACGCGGCTATATTGCCTCCCTCCAAGAAGCTTTCACTAAATACATCGGCAACGAGGGTATTGCACATGTCGAACGCAAGAAGTTAACACCAACCGAGGCTGTTGAGTTAATCATTAAGGCAAACGGCTTGCCGTTTATCGCTCACCCCGCAGACATCAAGTACCTCGACTCATTTGCTCATCAGTTGAAGCAGATAGGGCTAGCTGGCATCGAAATATATTACCCCCACTATTCCCCGAGCAAAATCGCTCGTCTAAAGGCGCTGGCTAAAAAATATGACCTCATCACCTCCGGCGGCAGTGACTACCATGGTTTGGACAATACCATTGGCGCTGACATCGGCAGCGCAGACCTGCCGCAAGAGGCAATAGAACAACTTATCTCCCTTGCGGAGCAAAGAAGGATGGTGAACACATGATGCTGGGTTCCAGGGAAATTCAACAGATAATACCACACCGATGGCCTTTCCTCCTCGTGGATAAGGTCATCGAACTGCAACCCGGCGAGGGTGCCATAGGAATTAAGAACGTCACCGCCAGTGAACTCTGCTTCCAAGGCCATTTCCCAGACTACCCCATTTTCCCTGGAGTGCTCATCATCGAAGCCTTAGCTCAAGTTGGTGCCGTAGCAGTATTGAGCGTACCTGAGAACAAGGGCAGGATAGTTCTCTTCGCCGGAGTCGACAACTTCCGATTTCGGGGGCCGGTGTTTCCCGGGGATAGCCTGCGCCTGGAGGTGAAGTTCACTAAGATGCGAGGCCCCATAGGCAAGGGTACAGCCAAAGCAACTGTAGAGGGGAAAACCGTTGCTGAAGGCGAGCTTACCTTCGCGCTTACCAGCTCAGCATAGAAGCCAAACAGGTGGCAGGAATGAGATGTGCACTTCACCCCAATACTGAGACCAATCTCATGTGCGGCAAATGTGGGCAGCCAATCTGCCCCAAGTGCTTGGTTCAGACACCAGTAGGTGCGCGCTGCCCTGAATGCGCCGCCATGAAACGGCTGCCGGTCTACAATGTTACTGGTATCTTCTATGCGCGAGCAATTGCCGCGGGCCTACTTACCGCTTCCGCACTGGGGGCCCTTTGGCCGTTCATTCCTTTCGGCGGATTCTTCTACCTCATCATTGCGATTGGCATTGGCTACGCCATCGGCGAGGTAGTAAGCCTCTCTGCCAACCGAAAGCGTGGCCGTGGGCTACAGGCGATCGCAGGATTAAGTATGGTAGTAAGCTATGTTGTTAGAAGCCTCCTCGATACCCCGCTCCCAAATTTCATGGATTCATTTATTAATGTATATGGCTTGATTGCCCTTGTTCTTGGCATCATCGTCGCAGTCAGCAGATTGCGAGGAAATTGACTTTACACGTCTTTTGTGCTACCATTCTGCTACAAATAGCAGGGTATCCATAATAATATCTGGGCATATTGTCTCTGGGGTTATTATTATGTGTTTTAGTATTATTTTTTATGGCCTAAAGCGGGGAGGAAGCGGCTCTCATGAGGGGCGAATTATTCATCCGTATTCTTGTCGCAGCAATCCTAGGCATCGGGGGGTGGAGGCTAGCAACAGTAATCGCCGAAACGAACGAGGCTGCAAGTGAGCTAACCTGGATTCTGTCTCTTGCCATTGGAGCCTACGTATGCGGCTTCTTGCTGGCCCCTTACATCGCGATACGCCCTTGGCGCTGGGCACGTAAGCGTGTCCGGAAGGCCCGAAGTCTCCTTCCACTAAATAGTGTCATTGCTGCAGCCATTGGGCTGGCATTTGCCTTGGTCATCACAGCCCTGCTCACTCTCCCCTTGTCTATGCTACCAGGCCTCTGGGGGCAGATTACTCCTCTTGTTGCAGCTATCTTCTTGATTTGTCTATTCGTGCCTATCATGTTGCTACAGGGGCCCGCTGTATTGCAGTTCTTCTTCAGTGGTTCCCCATCGCTTTCGAGGAAGAGGGAGGACAGAAGTGAGTTTATTATCCTGGACACCAACGCCATCATCGACGGGCGAATCGCCGATATCATCCAAACAGGCTTCATTCAAGGTACTCTACTCGTCCCTAGATTCGTCCTGGATGAACTGCGCCACATTGCAGATTCTTATGACCCACTGCGTCGCACCCGGGGGCGAAAAGGCCTGGAGATGCTGACCCAGCTTCAGAAGGGCTCTGATATCCCAGTTCAGATCTCAGATACCGATTTCGACGACATCCCCGAGGTCGACTCCAAATTGGTAATGCTGGCCAAAACACTACGCTGCCCTATAGTCAGCAATGACCAAAATCTGAACAAAGTAGCTGTGCTCCAGGGAGTAAAGGTGCTCAATACCAATGAACTAGCCAACGCTGTCAAGCCTGTAGTTCTACCGGGCGAAGATATAACTTTGCACATTGTCCAGGAGGGTAAGGAAGCTGGTCAGGGCATCGGTTTCTTAGATGATGGCACCATGGTAGTGGTAGAGGGGGGACGCCGATATCTTAACAACGACATAAGTATCACTGTCATACGGGTACTGCAAACCGCTGCTGGGCGGATGATCTTCGCTCAACCCAAGGAACCTGTGAATGAAAGAAGTAGACGGTAAAGTCGGCGCCATAATCGTCGCTGCCGGCACCAGCAGCCGCATGGGAGGAATAGACAAGGTCTTTGCCCAATTAGGGGATGAACCCTTTCTAGCAAAGATAGTAAACGTATTCCAGAATTGCCCCCCGATCGACGAGATAGTCATCGTGCTGGCAAGGAAAAATCTAGGGCAAGGCCGTAAGCTTGTAAAAGAGTATGGCTGGCCTAAAGTAATTGCTGTATGTCCCGGAGGATTAAGGCGTCAGGATTCAGTCAGAGTGGGGCTGAAGAGGCTGGCAGGCTGTGATTGGGTGGTGATTCACGACGGTGCCAGACCATGCATAGACGCTGATATCATCGAGCGAGGGCTTGCTGCTGCCCACAAAAGCGGTGCTGCAATCGCTGGTGTGCCAGTCAAAGAAACAATCAAGATCGTCTCACGCCGCCGCTTTGTCCAGCAAACGCCAGAACGCCAGAGCCTGTGGGCTGCGCAGACGCCTCAGGTTTTTCGGTATGACTTGATAGCAGAAGCCTATCGCCAGGTGAAGACAGAGGTTACAGATGACGCCTCCCTGGTAGAGCAGCTGGGGCACAAGGTCGAGGTCTACATGGGCTCTTACCAGAACATAAAGGTGACTACCCCCGAGGACCTAGCGATAGCACAGGTTTTGTTGAGAAACAACGGACAAGCATCTTTTGACTCCGGAGTAATATGCGCATCGGTATCGGCTACGACGCCCATCGGCTAACCAGAGAACGCCCCTTGGTGCTGGGAGGCGTAGAGATACCTTTCGAACAAGGGCTCGAGGGCTGGAGCGATGCCGATGTTGTCGTGCACGCCATAATAGATGCCCTGCTAGGCGCCACTGCCCTGGGAGACATCGGGAGTTACTTCCCCGCTAACGACCCTGCTTACGAGGGCATTTCCAGCATCGTTCTCCTGGACCGCACCAGGAATTTGCTTAGCGAGCATGGCTGGCGTATTAGCAACATCGATGCTACAATAGTCGCTGAGCGCCCTCCCCTTCACCCCTACATAGACCAGATGAGGCAGAACATCAGTCAAGCCTTGTCTATCAGTAAAAGCCAGGTGGGAATAAAGGCCACCACCACCGAAGGGTTAGGTTTCACCGGAAGAGAAGAGGGCATCGCCACCTATGCTGTTGCTCTGTTGGATTAATTATGATCAGAATATCTAACACCCTTTCCGGCCAGAAAGAGGATTTCCTCCCGCTGGGTGATACGGTAAGAATGTATGTCTGCGGGGTCACCCCCTACGCCCCCTGCCACCTGGGCCATGCCATGAGCTATATCGCTTTCGACACCATCAGGCGTTACCTCGAATTTAGTGGCTATAAAGTGAAATACGTGCAGAACTTCACTGACGTTGATGACAAAATCATCGCACGGGCCAATGAGCAAGGAATCCCTCCTCAGGAGGTGGCAGATAGCTTTATTGCGCAGTACTTCACAGATATGGACACCCTCAACATCAAACGGGCCGACATTTACCCCAGAGCCACAGAGGAAATACCCAAGATTATAGAGATGGTCGAAGGCCTGATACAAAAGGGACATGCCTATCAGATGGGAGGCGACGTCTATTTTCGGGTGTTGAGCGCCACTGACTATGGCAAGCTCAGCCATCGCAATCTGGACGACATGATGGCGGGAGCCCGCATCGAGGTCAGTGAAGCAAAAGAGTGCCCCCTAGACTTCACCCTATGGAAAGCAAGTAAGCCGGGGGAGCCACATTGGCAAAGCCCCTGGGGGCAAGGAAGACCCGGGTGGCACATCGAGTGCAGCGCCATGTCCCTCAAATACCTCGGTGAAACCCTGGACATTCATGGAGGCGGGGAAGACCTTATCTTCCCTCATCATGAAAACGAGATCGCGCAATCCGAATCTTTCACCTCAGTCACACCCTTCGTACGCTACTGGTTGCACAATGGTTTTATGCAACTGGGCGAGGATAAGATGAGTAAATCCTCCGGCAAGCTGGTAACTATCAGCGAGGCACTCGCTAAGTATAGCCCCGATGCTCTGAGGCTCTGGGTGCTCAACTCCCATTACCGCAGCCCAATTACTTACTCGGATGAAGTTCTAGCCTCAACTGAAAAGGGGATAGAAAGGCTGCGCCGGGCAGCCCGCGTTGATATTGAAAAGCCCGCGGGAACCAGCATAGACGTCCAACACTGTCGAGAGCAGTTTATCGAAGCCATGGATGATGACTTCGGAACTCCTCAGGCCTTAGCTGTCCTGTTTGACCTCGCACGGGAGATAAATCGAGGCCACGACGAAGGGCTGGGGATAGCCGAAACACACAAGATACTCCTGGAACTTGCTGAAGTGCTGGGGTTGAATCTGCTCTCTGAACCAAGAACGCCAGAGATTTCGATTAAACCCTTAATTAGCCTTTTAGCCAAGTATGGTTTGGCAACAAAAGGGACCACCGACGTCGATCGCATCATCAGCCTACTGTCAGAAAAAAGAGCTGAGCTGCGAAGAGCGAAGGAGTGGCAGCTTGCCGATGGAATCCGAAGCGATCTCAACGAACTGAATATCAGCCTCGAGGATACTCCTCAGGGAACGGTGTGGCGATACAGTAAACCTTGACTTTGTTTATTTTTATTTCTATACTTATTTTCTAGAATCAAATAAAGGTCGAATAAGGCCCGAGTGGCGCAATGGTAGCGCAACCGACTTGTAATCGGTAGGGTAGCGGTTCGAATCCGCTCTCGGGCTCAGGACGGGTCCGGAGGGGTGGGTGAGCGGCTAATACCAGCAGACTGTAAATCTGCCGCCTGAAATGGCTACGTAGGTTCGAATCCTACCCCCTCCACCACTAGCCTGCCCACATAGCTCAGTGGTAGAGCACGTTCTTGGTAAGAACGGGGTCACCAGTTCAAATCTGGTTGTGGGCTCCAGCTTAGTTTAAACCTATCGGGAGGAAAGTACATGGCGAAGAAAGTTTTCGAGCGGACCAAACCCCACGTTAACGTGGGCACAATCGGGCACGTTGACCACGGCAAGACAACGTTGACAGCGGCGATCACTAAATGTCTGGCCAACATAGGAAATACTCAGTTTCGCCCCTTCGATTCCATAGACAATGCCCCTGAGGAAAAGGCAAGAGGACTGACCATCGCTATCGCGCACATCGAGTACGAGACTGAGAAACGCCACTACGCCCATGTGGACTGCCCGGGCCACGCTGACTATATCAAGAACATGATAACAGGGGCCGCCCAGATGGACGGGGCTATACTGGTGGTGGCTGCTGATGATGGTGTAATGCCGCAAACAAAAGAACATCTCCTGCTCGCTCGCCAGGTAGAGGTCCCCGCGATAGTTATAGCTCTTAACAAAATAGACATGGTGGATGATCCCGAACTGCTCGAAGTGACAGAGCTTGAACTGAGGGAAGAGTTGCTCCCCCACTACGGATTCCCCGGTGATGAGATTCCCATCATACACGTGAGCGCACTCAAAGCTCTTGAGTGCGGATGTGGCAAGAGGGAGTGTGAGTGGTGTGGTAAAATCCTCGAGCTTACGGACGCCGTGGACAACTACATACCCATGCCCGAGCGCCTTGCAGACAAGCCCTTCCTCATGCCCGTGGAGGATGTCTTCAGCATCAAGGGACGAGGCACCGTGGTCACTGGCAGGGTGGAACGAGGCATCGTAAAGGCAGGGCAGGAGATTGAAATAGTAGGCATGAAGGAAACAAGGAAGACAATAGTCACCGGTGTCGAGATGTTCCACAAAACGCTAACGGACGGTCAGGCAGGAGATGCGATTGGCTGCTTGCTGAGGGGAGTTGAACGCGACGAGGTCGAAAGGGGACAAGTACTGGCGCAAGCCGGCTCCATCAAACCTCATACAATCTTCGAAGCTGCGGTGTACATATTGACCAAAGAAGAGGGTGGCCGCCATACACCTTTCTTCAATGGATACAAGCCTCAGTTCTATATTAGGACCATGGATGTCACCGGGTCAATCGAACTGCCCAGCGGAGTAGAGATGGCGATGCCCGGCGATGATATTAAAGCGAAAATTAAGCTGCTTGCTCCGATCGCCCTGGAGGAAGGAGTGAGGTTTGCTGTCAGAGAAGGCGGTAGAACAGTGGGAGCAGGTCTGGTCACAGCCGTAATTGAATAGAAATGGCAAAGAAAGCCGAAGCTCGAATTATTATCCATCTCGCCTGCAGCCAATGCAAGGAGAGGACTTACACCTCCAATAAGAACAAGAGGAACGACCCAGGAAAACTGGAGTTGAGCAAGTATTGCCCTCGTTGCCGGGTTCATACCTTACACCGAGAGACAAAATAAGTAAACACCGAGAGTAAATTGAGGCGTCAGGTTTCGACAAAGGGACAGGGAAAACAAAGGTTCAAATTCGTCGGTGAGACTGTAGCAGAGCTAAGAAAGGTAGTTTGGCCCACAAGGCAGGAAGCCACCTATCTGACTACTATTGTGATTGTCGTCACCGTCGCAGTAGCCATGACCCTCTGGGTGGTCGACCTTGGGTTTTCCGAACTGATGAACGTAATCCTGCTTAGATGACACAACCAGATACCATGGCCAGGAAATAAAAGATCGGTATCACCGTGATACCAACCTCCGCCTCAAAAGGCTTATTTCCTTGAAATTATAAGATTGGGCAGATATCTATGGGACAAAACGAAAGGCAATGGTTTATCATCCACACTTACTCGGGATACGAAGACCGAGTCAAGACAAACCTGGAACATCGCATCGAATCCATGGATGTGAAGGACAAAATCTTCCAGGTGGTAGTACCTACGGAAGATGAAATGGAAATAAAGGATGGCCAACGACGCACCGTCGCCAGGAAGATATTTCCAGGTTATATCATGGTCGAGATGGTCATGGATGAGGAAAGCTGGCACGTTGTGCGCAACACCCCAGGTGTCACCGGTATCGTAAGTACTCAGGATGATAAAGGTAAAATCGAACCCGTCCCCCTCGATGAAGGAGAGGTTGGGTCTATCCTCAAGCAAATGGAGTCCAAGACACCAAGGGTCAGGACAGGTTTCGACAAAGGACAGAGCATCCGCATAGTCGATGGTCCTTTCATTGATTTCATCGGAGTAGTGGACGACATAAACGAGGAGAAGGGCAAAATAAAGGTCATGGTGTCCTTTTTTGGGAGGGAAACTCCTGTCGAATTGGACTTTCTACAGGTGGAAAGGCTGTGACCTGCCAGCAAACCCTATATCCCTTCAACCCTTGTAAAGATTACTATAAATAGCAGGTTAAGAAGGTAGCGAAAAATGGCGAAGAAGCTAAAAGCGATAGTCAAACTGCATATAGAGGCGGGCAAAGCTACCCCAGCCCCACCAGTGGGCACCGCTCTGGGACAACATGGGGTTAATATCATGGCCTTCTGCAAGGAATACAACGACCTGACTGCATCCCAAGCAGGCGCGATCGTTCCCGTGGAAATCACCATCTATGAGGACCGCTCTTTCACCTTTGTCACCAAAACTCCGCCTGCCGCTGACTTGCTGAAAAGAGCGCTGGGCGCTGAAAAGGGGAGTGACAATCCGAGGCGCAATAAGATCGGCAGCCTTCCACAGGAGAAGGTCCGCGAGATCGCTGAACTCAAGCTCAAAGATTTAAATGCCATTGATATCGAAGGGGCTATTCGGATAGTAGAGGGTACAGCACGAAGTATGGGTATCGACATCACAAACTAGGAGTAGCATGGGAAAACAAGGTAAGAAGCATCTTGAAGCGTTGAATACTGTGGACAGGACCAAGACATATACTCCACAAGAGGCGATCAGCCTTGCCAAGCAGGTGGCCCACGTCGGGTTCGACGAGACAGTTGAAGTCCACATGCGTATGGGGGTTGACCCCCGCCACGCTGACCAGCAGGTTCGTGGCGTAGCCCTTTTGCCCAACGGCCTCGGCAAGACAGTACGCGTATTGGTCTTCACCCAAGGCGAGTCAGAAAAGGCAGCCCGAGACGCTGGGGCCGATAACGTCGGTGGCGATGAACTGATCAAGAAGATCGAGGATGGCTGGCTCGAATTCGATGTCGCGATTGCTACGCCGGAAATGATGTCTAAGATCGGCAAGCTTGGAAAAATCCTGGGGCGCCGAGGGCTGATGCCAAACCCAAAATCAGGCACGGTCTCACAGCCAGCCGATTTGCCTCGGGTTATTGCAGACGCTCGTAAAGGCCGCGTTGAATTCAAATTGGACAAAACCGCCATCATCCATACTCCACTGGGCAAGATCAGCTTCGATGATGAGAAACTGTTGGAAAACTTAGCCACTTTAGTTGATGCCGTGGTCAAGGCAAGGCCCAGCGGTGCCAAGGGGCAATTCATTAAAAGCATCTCGTTGACTACCTCAATGGGACCTGGAATCAGGCTTGATCTAGCCCCAACTCTTTCTCTGACAACCGTTTAACTGTTGGCTTTATCCCCAGTTCGGCAACAGCATACAGCTAGGTATGACCTTGCGAAAGGAGAGCTAAATGGCAGGGATTGTTTCCTACGGTGCTTATATACCCGTCTACAGACTCGACCGAGCCCTGATCTGGCAAACATGGGGCGGTATGCCTGTCTCAGGGGAAAAAGCGGTTGCTAATTTCGATGAAGACACTGTTACCATGGCAGTCGAGGCCGGGAACAATTGTCTACACGGCATCGACCGGGAAGATGTCGACGGCCTATTCTTAGCTTCTACTACAACCCCTTATAAGGAGAAACAATGTGCCAGTCTGGTCGCGGAGGCACTTGACCTCAAACGCAGCACCATGACTGCCGACTTTACCAACTCCCTAAGAGCAGGAACAATAGCAATACGAGCTGCTCTGGATGCGATTGCCGCCGGCACCGCAAGAAAAGTCCTCGTAGTTGCTGCCGACTGCCGGCTGGGTCATCCTTCCACTGAGTACGAACAGGGTTTTGGAGACGGCTCCGCCGCAATCCTTCTCGGTAACTCCAACATAATTGCGAGCGTAGATGGAAGCCATACCCACTACGACGATATCTTGGACTTCTGGCGATTGGATGGCGATACATTCGTCAGATCATGGGAAGACCGCTTTATCATCAACCACGGCTATATGGAGAATATTCAAGAGGCTGTCAATGACATCATGGAGAAACACGGGCTAACGCCATCTGATTTCTCCAGGGCTGTCCTATATGCTCACGACGGCAGAAGGCATTTGCAGCTGGCAAGAAGGCTCAACTTTGACGCCACGACTCAGCTTCAAGATAACATGTTCTCTACTATAGGCAATACCGGCGCTGCCTATACACTTATGATGCTGGTTGCTGCCCTGGAGGAAACAAAGGCCGGTGAGAAAATTCTGGTCGCTAACTACGGCGACGGAGCAGACGCCTTTATACTCACCGTCACTGAGGAAATAGCCAAGCTGGGAGATAGAAGAGGGATAAAATACCATCTGCCTTCCAAGCTGCCCCTGCCCAACTACGATAAGTACCTGCGCTATCGCGGCCTCATCCAAGGGTTTGCCTTTTTCGAGAACCAGTCCTCAGCCACAATCTCATGGCGTGATCGCAGATGGAATATCAATTGCCGTGGCGGGAAATGCCTGGTATGCGGCAATATCAACTTCCCTCCACAGAGAATCTGCATGTACTGCCAGAGTAAAGACCAGTTCGAAGAGGTCCGCCTCGCGGACAGAAAAGCCAAGCTTTTCACCTACAGCAAAGATTTCCTGGGGCCCAGCCTCGACTCCCCGATCATCCTGTGCATCCTCGACTTCGAGGAGGGAGGGAGGTTCTACGCCCAGTTGACAGACCGCGACCCTGACAATATTGAAGACGGGATGCCAGTAGAGCTTACCTTCAGATGGATGCACAGCGAACGCGGTATTCGCAACTACTACTGGAAATGCCGTCCCCTGAGGGTGGCCTAAGGAAGGTGAAAGATGGAAAGCATTAAAGATAAAGTCGCCATTGTAGGCATGGGCTGTAGCAAGTTCGGGGAGCGCTGGGATTGCAGCGTCTGGGACCTGGTTGTCGAAGCAGCCTACGAAGCTTTTGAAGATGCCGGGGTCGGGCCTAAGGATATGCAGGCGGCATGGTCAGGAACCTTGGGATTCGCTGGTGGCCAAAGCCTCTCTTATCCCCTCAAACTGGATTATATCCCCATTACCAGGGTGGAGAACCTCTGCGGCACCGGACTGGAGACTATCAGGGGAGCGACCTATGCACTTATCGCCAAGGCCTACGACCTTGTGCTCTGCGTTGGCTTTGAGAAAACAAAAGACAGAGGGGTTGGAGGCCTGGGCTCCGGTGAGCCCATGGGAGGAGTGCACCCGGTATTTGGAATCCAAGGGACCCCACCGGGGCGCTATGCCCTGGCCGCCACCAAGTACCTCTCCGTATATGGAGCAGAGAAAAAGCACCTCGCTATGATATCTGTCAAAAGCCATTACAACGGTGCTCGCAATCCCAAGGCCCACCTTCGCCGAGAGGTAACCTTAGAGCAGGTTCTAGGTGCCCCTATTATCGCCTGGCCTCTGGGGCTTTTTGACTGCTGCGGGGTGACCGATGGTGCCGCCGCTGCCATACTCTGCCGTGCCGAGGATGCGCCGAAATTCAGGAATGACTATATCACCGTCAAAGCACTGGGCAATGCGTCAGGTCCCGGCTGCGGCAAGATGATGACCAATTATGACTTTGTGCACTGGGAGGAAACCTACAGAGCAACCCAGCAGGTATATCAACAGGCCGGCATCAAAGACCCGCGTAAAGAGATCGATCTCGTGGAATGCCACGATTGCTTCTCTATCGCTGAGCTCATGTGCTATGAGGCTATGGGTTTCTGCGAGCGCGGAACAGCCAAGAACGATATCGAAGCCGGAACATTCGCTTTGGACGGTGAGGTAGCCTTTAATGCTGGTGGCGGCTTGAAGTCGTTCGGCCACCCTGTTGGGGCCAGTGGCGTAAGAGAGGTTTACGAGATATATAAGCAGATCCAGGGCAAAGCCGAGGAGCCATCCCGACAGCTTAAGAACGTCGAACTGGGAATAGCACATAACCAGGGAGGACATCCAGGCACCTTTATGTGTAGCATGGGCATTTTCGGTGTGCCCGGTCGCTAAAGGGCCTCAATCTATGTTATACTTCCTATAATAACTGAATAAAGCCGAAGACAGCAGGTGCCACAACGGCTTAAACCTGTGCCTGCCGAGGCAATTCTTCTTTAACGAGAGGAGTCCTTGTGCTGCAGGCGCTGAGGACTCTTTTTTACAGGAGGACAGAAGGAATGACAACCAAGAAAAAGCCGCAGATTGTAGAGGAGATAACTGAGCTGCTCTCCCAGAACAAATTTATAATCGCCACAGACTACCAGGGGCTAACAGTGTCCCAGATGGCGGAACTGCGACACCAGCTACGCAATATAGGCACTGAGTACCACGTGGTCAAGAACACCCTGGCAAAATTCGCTGCCGAAAACTCAGGTAAACAAGAACTCTCCCAACTGCTAACGGGACCGACAGCGCTTGCCTTCGGCCATGAAAATATCCCTCAACTGGCCAAGGCTTTGATCGACTACATTCGCATTTCGAAAACCACCATCAGCATAAAGGGAGGGCTCCTTGACAGCCGGCTTATAAGAGCCGATGAAATAAGAAGCCTCGCTACCCTGCCCCCGATAGAGGTATTGAGAGCCAGATTACTCGGGTTGCTACTTAGTCCCATCATATCACTGCAAAATGTACTAAGCGCCAACCTGCGTGGCCTTAACACAGTGCTAAACGCCAGAATTCAGCAATTAGGAGGAACAACTGATGCCTAAAGAGAAGGCGACCGCCAAGGATACACCAGAAATTAAGGAGGAGGAGGAGGCTAGTGAGATAACCGCAGAAGAGGAAAAGACCCCCAAGAAACACACTGCGACTGCCAAGAAAGAAACCAAGGCAATGAGCAAAGATGACGTCATAGCTGCCATCAAAGAAATGACCGTCCTCGACTTGTCAGAGCTGGTTAAGACCCTGGAGGAGACGTTCGGTGTCAGCGCCGCTGCACCAATGGTAGCTGCCGCTCCCGCCGGCGCTCCCGCCGCTGCTGGTGCCGAGCCCGCTGCTGACGAAGAGGAAGAGCAGACCGAATTCAATGTCATCCTCACTGACATAGGGCCTAACAAGATAAGTGTAATAAAGGCCGTACGCGAGGTAACCACCCTGAGTCTGAAAGAGGCCAAAGATCTGGTGGATAGCGCTCCCAAGCCAGTAAGGGAAGGCGTAAATAAGGCTGAGGCAGCCACCCTCAAGGAGAAGCTGGAGGCATCCGGCGCCACTATCGAGATTAAGTAACAGTTTGCCATCAGTGCCAACCAGGAGGTAACCATGGGTCGGCAAGAGGCTGTCGAATACCAACCCCTTATCAGGGATTTGCCCGCCCAGGAGCGCCCCAGAGAGCGGCTCAAGAAGTATGGCGCCACTTCGCTCTCCAATGCCGAGCTTCTGGCAATTATACTGCGTACCGGTGCCGCCTCGGAGAGCGTGCTCAACCTCTCGGCAAAGCTGCTTGCCAGATTCGGCGGCCTTAACGGCTTGGCAAAGGCTGGCTTTGGCGAGCTTTGTTCCGAGCGAGGCCTGGGCGAAGCCAAGGCGGCTCAACTTAAGGCCGCCTTGGAGTTAGGGCGGAGAATACTTACGACCCAGCCTGAGGATCGGGTGATGGTCAAGTCGCCCGAGGATGTTGCCAACCTGCTGCAGGCCGAGATGGCCTTCCTGGAGCAAGAAGAATTGCGTCTGGTGCTGCTTAACACCAAGAATCAGGTACTGGCCACGCCACACATCTACAAAGGCAGTGTCAACACCTCCCTCATCAGGGTTAGCGAGCTATTTCGAGAGGCGGTGCGGGAGAACTGCCCTGCCCTGATAGTGGTACACAATCACCCTTCAGGGGATCCGACCCCCAGCCCCGAAGACATCAAGATAACGGAACAGATCGTCAAAGCGGGCAAGCTTCTCGACATCGAGGTGCTCGACCACATCATCATCTGCCACCAGCGCTATGTCAGCCTGAAGGAACGAGGACTGGGGTTCGAGTAGTTTTAGCGGTGGCACTCGTAGCCGCTCCCGCTATGCTACAACGGAAATAGCAGAGGTGTAGGTTGGCCGACGTCGGCCCACCTACACCACTGAAACAGCCAGCCCTTTTTCACGCTGCCCCAGTCATT
>DAOUTY010000020.1 GCA_030668425.1 Chloroflexota bacterium | reverse complement strand
CTCAGTTCTTCAGGGCTGGCCTCTTCAGCACTCACCTCTTTAGCGGGCTCCTTGAGGCTCAGTTCTTCAGGGCTGGCCTCTTCAGCACTCACCTCTTTAGCGGGCTCCTTGAGGCTCAGTTCTTCAGGGCTGGCCTCTTTAGCACTCACCACTTTAGGGAGTCCCTTGGGGATGTACTCCCTAGGGCCGGGGCCTCCGCTCTGTCGGATATGCTCCGCAGTGTAGGGCAATAGAGCGACATGCCGAGCCCGTTTGAGCGCGACACTCAAGACACGCTGATGCCTCGGACACACACCTGTTTTTCGTCGAGGCTCCATCCTGCCACGATCTGAAATAAAGCGGCGTAGCAAAGCTACATCCTTATAGTCAATAGTTTGTACCTTGTTGACGCAAAAGTGACAAACCTTTTTTTTGGGGATATACCTGCCCTTCCCCGGGAATCTACGTCTAGTTGTCGGTTTTGCAGGTTTTCGCATTTTGTCAAAGCTCACTGTCTAGCATTTTGTTTAGTCTAGATATTAAAATGGTATATCTCCGGCCTCGATATCATCCTCAGCAACCGCCTCAATCCCGCCCTCGGGCAAAGTCCCAACAGGACGTCTATCGAGGAAGAGCACGCTATTGGCGATTATTTCTATACGGGAGTGCTTCTGTCCGTCCTGTCCCTCCCAGGAGCGGGTTCTCAGCCTGCCCTCAACATAGGCACGTTGCCCCTTGGTCAAAAACTGATTGCAGTTCTCGGCCAGCCTGTTCCAGGTGACAACGTCAAACCACTCAGTTTCCTCCTTCCGTTCGCCTTCAGGAGTAGTGTAAGACCGGTTGGTAGCTATGCGAAACGAAGTCACTGGACTGCCATTGGGAGTGAAGCGCATCTCAGGGTCTGTTCCCACATTTCCGATTATCATTACCTTGTTCAACCCCACCATTTTACCAGCTCCTTTCCCCTAGCTTCTAATCGCCTAATCTAACTACCATATGACGCAGGATCATCTCTGAGATTTTCAACCTGGCCTCAAGTTCCGCAGTCATTCCGGGTTCGAACTTGAACCGCGCTAGAACATAATTCCCCTCTATGAAATGCTTAATGGGATAGGCTAGCTTTCGTTTGCCCCAACGATCGATTTCAGTTACCTCACCACCTCTGGAAGTGATAAAATCGCTCACCTTATCTATTGTGCTTGGGACATCCTCCTCAGCGACCTCGGGGCTGATGATCACAATCATTTCGTATTCGCGCAAGTGCTCACCTCTTTACTATTGAATGGCATCCGATTCCGATTCGAAACCGACTAATTATATCACGTGCCAATCGCCTACAGCAAGTCGTGCTACTCCCAGGCCCCGTGAAACGGTTAATGTCTAAAGGCATCTGAAGCTAAATTAGCAATCAGTTACGGGTACTGGCGAAGCTGAGTCCCAAAGATTTCCGGCGTTTCGCGGGAAGGTCACTCGGCAAGTCCAGGTACTGGAAACTTCATGCACATCTCATTGACCTGGTGTCGAGTCTCATCATACACTCTTTCATTGCCAATGTTAGAGAGCACTTGCACTATGAGTTCAGCGACTCGCTCTATCTCCTCGACTCCAAACCCCCTGCTTGTAACGGCTGGAGTGCCCAGCCTGATGCCGCTAGCTATCTGAGGAGGATGCGAGTCAAAGGGTATAGCGTTCTTGTTCACAGTTATGCCTGCAGCGTCAAGAGCTTTCTCGGCTGCATTGCCAGTTATTCCCATCAGGGAAAGGTCGACCAGAACAATATGATTGTCTGTTCCTCCTGTAACCAGTCGTAGTCCCAGATCGCCCAGTTTACCGGCAAGAGCCTTAGCATTTTGAAGCACCGCTTGCTGATACGAAGCAAACCCGGGTTGCATCGCCTCGTGAAAGGCAACCGCCTTGGCAGCTATGACGTGCATCAGGGGTCCGCCTTGCATCCCCGGGAAGACATTACCGTCAATCTCCGGAGCCCACTGCGCCTTGCAGAGGATAAATCCTCCTCTTGGTCCACGCAGCGTCTTGTGGGTAGTTGAGGTTACCATGTCTGCGTGGGGTACTGGGGAGGGATGCACGCCTGCGGCAACCAGCCCCGCTAGATGGGCCATATCCACCATCAGCCTTGCGGCTACCAGGTCGGCTATTTCACGAAACCTGCCGAAATCGATCGTCCTTGGATAAGAGCTAGCGCCGGCTATAATAAGCTTGGGCTTGTGCTCGACAGCAAGCCTCCTCACCTGGTCGTAATCGATTACCTCAGTCTCTCTGTCAACACCGTAGGTAATGAATCTATAAAACTTGCCAGAGAAGTTAAAAGCGCTACCGTGGCTGAGATGGCCGCCATGAGCCAGACTCATTGCCATGACTGTATCACCGTGTTTGAGCATGGCGAAGTAGGCTGCCATATTGGCCTGGGCTCCACTGTGGGGCTGGACGTTGGCGTGGTCGGCTCCGAAAAGCTTCTCTGCCCGCTCAATTGCAAGCGATTCGACCAGGTCAATATTCTGACACCCTCCATAATACCGGTGTCCAGGATAGCCCTCAGCGTATTTATTTGTGAGCAGCGACCCCTGCGCTTCGAGCACCGCTCTCGAAGCGTAGTTCTCAGCAGCAATGAGATTGATGTTAAACCGTTGGCGCTGGTTATCCTGCTCGACAGCAGCGGCAATTGTTGGGTCTATATCACCTAGCGAATTCATACCTACCTTGTCAACAACCAGAATTATTAGCCCTAAAAGCAAAAGCCACGATCTCCATCACGTGGCTACGCACGCAAACAATCAACACCGGCGCATCCTATTCCCAAAATAATCGCCTCAGTTTACATCAGGGTTCGAGGACTGTCAATATCTCCGAGAAGGTGGCTTTTGCCCGGCTTGCAGCGCGTTTCTTAGCACGAGGGCAAAGCAACCATTTGTTGCTTTGCCCTTCATATAAAAAGCTACTACTCAGGTTCTAGCCCTTGAATGAACACTCACCACGAGTGGGTGATAGCCTCGCTGGGGCATGCCGACTGGCACTTTAAGTCTCTTGCTCCACTTACCGGTTTGCAGGGTGCGCAGACATACTTAAGGTTCTTGCGATGTTCTTCCTTAACGACGATTACAAGATCATCATAGTCGTCGGTTATGATTTCTAGAACGTCCTTAGGACATGCCTCTACGCATTTGCCGCAGCCATCGCATTTATCGGTATCAACAATGAGATAGTAATCGCCGGAGCCATCGGTGTAACCGTAATTTGCAATGTAGCCAGTCATTACCACTAGCCTTTTCAGAAACCATCCAAACATGTATACTCCCATTGACTTTATCTCCGCGACTTTAGAAGCAAGTCCCTGGCGAAAAGGGAGGCTCCCACGGCACCGGCAATCTGAGCGTCGGGCGCCAGAGGAACTGCCTCGATTCCTCCTAATTCCTTCAATATTCTGCTGGTAACGCCGACATTCTTAGAGATGCCTCCGGTAATTGTGAACTCCTTTTCTATACCAATACGCTCCAGAAGGCCTACCACCCTGTGTGCCATAGCTGAACAGTAAGCAGCGAGCACCATGTTCTTGGTCCAGCCGCTGCGGAGCAGACCTATGGCCTCGGATTTGGCAAATATTACACAGGTACTGCTCACCGGTTCCGGCTCCTCCGGCACATCCAGTGACATCTGCCCCACATCTACAATAGGAACTTGCAGCAGCTCCGCCATGACCTCCATGCCCCGTCCTGTACCAGCGGCGCACTTGTCATTCATCAAGAACTGCGTTACCTTTCCTCTCTCATCACAGTGGATTCCTTTCAAATCCTGGCCACCCATGTCCAGAATGGTTCTTATGGTTGGCCCGCCCATGTAGTTTGCTCCCCGAGCATGGCAGGCAATTTCGGTTATCGCTTTCTTGGCCATGGGAATATTAACCCTACCATAGCCGGTTCCTACAACGAATTGCAGGTCCTCATCTTTTATCCCCGTGCCTTCCAGCGCTTGACCTAGCGCATTCTTGGCGCTATCGGGGCTATTAGAGCCAGTACGTGTATTGCAGTAGCAATATATCTTGTCGTCAGCGAGAACTACGGCTTGTGAACTCACCGAGCCAACGTCGATCCCGGCAACGAGCGTATCTGCTTTGCGCCAGTCTATGTCGGGGTCTTTCCACGTATACTCTGTCCACCTGAAATATTCAGTTGTCATCTCTCTCCCTTTCTCAGCTATGCTGCCGCAGAAAGTGCGGCCCCCAGAGCACTGACAAACTGCGGGTTCTCTGGGATCACTACATCAACTTCTAAGTGTTTCTTCATAACATCGACAATGGCAGCATTGTTGGCTACACCGCCAATTAGTGCAACATCATTCTCAACGGGTATTCTTCGCACCATAGAGGCTACCCGGGATGCGATTGCGTCGTGCACAGCATGAGCTATGTCAGCCTTTTCAACCTTGGAATGGATTAGAGACACCACCTCGGACTCAGCAAAGACAGCGCAGGTGGCGTTTATGGGCGCGTCCTTAGTTGACTTAAGAGAGAGTTCGATCATTTCGGGCACCTTTATCTCAAGTGCCCTGGCCATGCTTTCGACAAACGCGCCTGAGCCAGCGGCGCACTTATCATTCTTGGCAAAGTCCAACACTTTGCCCTGTGCATCACAGCTTATCCCTCGCGCCTCCTCAGCTCCGATATCCACAATTGTCCTTACCGAAGGTTGAAGCCAGTTTACCCCCTTGGCATCAGCCGTTACCTCTGTGAGACTGCTATCAGCAAAAGTCGCGCTCTTCCTGCCAGCACCTGTAGCGACGACTCGCTTCACGTCATCGCGCGAAACCCCCGCACTCTTAATGGCCTCATCCAGCGCCGTTTTAGCTGCCTCCAGGGGCTCAAATCCAGTTGGAACCAAGCTACGGGCCAGCACCTTGCCATCGCCCAAGATGACAACCTTAACTGATTGGGCTCCCATATCTACTCCAGCGGTAATCATTTCAATCTCACCTCACTGTTATAGCTTAGTTTTGCATGACCACCCAATATCATGCCTCTTTCAATTCGTGTATGCCCTGTCCCTCCAGAAAAGCCTCCAGACGATCTAGCACGCCTGTCTCATCTATGTCCCTGCAATCGGCAAAGTTCCCTTCAAACATTGCTACCGCAATGCCATGGCTCTGGAGATCGCGCTGGAAGTCATACATGCTGGTGGTCATGGGCACACAACCGCGGTTCAGGAGTAGTAGGTACGCATCACCATTCCAATGTCGGAAAAGGATCACATATTCCTTTTTTCTCGTGTCCAAGTGCGACTGGAAGGGATGCTCAGCACGCCACCGTGCAATGGTTCGACACATATCCTCCCTGTTCTTCATCTCGGGCCAGCCCGGTCGTTCCTCAGGGACAGTGGCCGGGATAACCTTGCCTTCATCAATAAGGAACTTCACTTCGCCTGAGTTTATGAGGTATACATAAGTTCCAACAAAGACAACGCCGAAGTTCTCAAGATAACGGAATATCTTGAGGAAGCTCCAGGGTGGAGGGGTCAGCATGTTCATCCTGTATCTTTCAGTTGGGACGGCGGCGATCTGGTTAGCGATGCGATCCTTTACCTCATCCCTGAGTGTCTCCAGGAACTGAGTAGCTATCTTTTCATGTCTTCTCAGCATGGAGATCGGCATCAGTGCGAATAGGCTCTTTATATCCAGCGGGGCGGGTACGGCGCCGTTGAGCAAGCATATCTCACCCCAGAGCGCCTCGTTCCGGAAGTAATTGCGCATGGCCTCAATGGCCTTCTCATCATCATAGGTCCTTCCGGTGACCTTCTCCATCCATTCGATGGTGTCCAAATACTGACCGGCCACGTAGTCTATCCGGTGCTGGGGGTCTCCCTCATTAGAAAGCATTGTCTCATCATCAATGTAATTCATGGGGATACCCTGATATTCGGAAACTAACTGGTGCCACTTCGGGTGACCGGCAGGGCAATGACGAACGCTCCAGGCAAAATCGAATTTGGGGAATGACCCGCCGGTGAAATAATACTTGTCTAGGTACATAGAACCCAAGAAGTTACGCATATAGCCGCACATATCACGGGAATATCCCTTGGCTTCGTACGCCTCCATACACGGGATGGAGAATGGGGGATCGGCTGCTATACTAGCCCCGTAGGGTTCCCCCGCGAGAAAAACAAAGTCACCGAGCCCTGCCAGCATACCGTAAGGCGTCGCCGCACAACCCAGAACCAGAAGCTTCCCTTGTTCATGGCCTGAGATCAAATCCTGATATGCCTCTAACCTGAGCTCTTTGCCCCATTGCCAGCAATCCAAGGGTTTCGACTTGTATTTTACATTTGTTGTCATTTCTGATCTGCCTCCGAATTAGTTGTCACAATTGACAAAACCCTCTAGAAAACCTCGAGTTCTGCCATTTCAAGGAAGGCTTCTATGCGCGTACGAAACTGCCCGAATGGAATAGTTACATCGAATTCCAGAACCAAGGTAGGGATATCAAGCTCCTTGAAGTTCTGGGCGAGCGAAGGAATGTCGAACTCATGAGGATCGCAGAACTTCTGCTGATAGAGGAGCACACCCTGGGTATCCCAATCCTTGGCATGTTGCATAATGCGATCGCCTCTGTCATTGAACTCACTGCTTACCGCAGGACACGGCCAGCGGGTAATGTAGCGGCGCGCTATGGCGCCCAGTCGATCCTCTTCAGGAATGACATCATCCCAGAAATATCGGCTTCCCGTACAGTGCTCGTCAATGACAACAGTACAGCCCAATTCTTCGAGCATCCGTACGAACACTATATCGTCCATCTCACTGCCGATCATCATCAACCGTAAACCAGCCTCGCGGTCGAGTTTTCTATTGGGCAATTCCGCAAGTAAATCTTCCAGCAACTTGTTATGCTCTACAACATCCATCAATTGGCTGGCTACCACCATCTCCATAGCCTCAGCGCCAGTGATGGGTAGATCGTCACTTTTTCTGAACTCGTAGACCTGCCTCATCAACCTGCGGTTGGTGTTGTAGAGTTCTATCGCCTTGTCCAGATCTTCGTCGGAAACGGTTACGCCCGTGAACTTCTCGATTGCCTGCTTGAGATCAAGGAGTTCTCCCCTTAGGCACGGTACTGCTCTGGGGCTCTCTCTATGACATGGTAACCATATATAGTGGGAAAAGGGGATTGGCACATAGTTCCGCCAGTTATCAAACGTGCCCTGAACATGGGAGCACGTTCGCGACATGGTTAATCCGTCGAGGTAGTCGTATCGCCCCTTTAGCCCTTGAGCCAGGGCATCACGTGAGAAAGGGCATACCGTTGGGAAAAGGTACCGGTCAGTAACGTCTTGAACTTCATGGGTTCCCAGGATGCGCACCGGGAGCATCCCGGCAGCATATAATAGTTCCACCGGTACATAGGTGCAAAGCCATCCAGTAACCTTACCTCCGGTTCGTTGCTTCCAATCCTTGGCATACTGATGCCTGTTTTCCAATATCTCTTCGAACTTTTCAATTGCACTCACAATTGGCTGCTCCTCCGTTTCTTTAGATGGCCATGAATAGAGGCTCTGCCGAAGCCCCAGTCATCGAGGGCCGACAAGCCTCTATTTTCCAACCTTCACTTGAACCGAATTCAGCATAATGCTGGTCAAACGCACCTGATACGGCTTATAGGAAATACCCTATATTTAAGTTTAGCAAGAGCTAAAGATAGTGTCAAGTTACGCCATCCCTTTGGCCAGTCAGGGGACATTATACGACTCGGTAGATAACAGACATCCTCACATTCCTTGACGTAATCTAGAGGGTGTCCTAAAATACACGTGTTTGAATCTTGGCTTCAGGAATGACATGCAGATAGTATCGGAACTGTCAAGTGTTAAGCCAGAGCGCGGAACTCTGCTTACAATCGGGGTTTTCGATGGAGTCCATCTGGGCCACAAACATCTTATTGGCAAGCTGACTCAACAAGCATCCAAGAATAACCTCCTAAGCAGCGTAGTAACGTTTAGTTGTCACCCTAAGGCTGTTCTGTCACCCAGAACCAGGTTGGTACGCTTGACTACTTTAGAAGAGAGAATTACCTTTCTCAAGGATCTCGGCGCTGATTTTGTTGTTCCCTTGACCTTTGGCACAGAGCTTGCTGCACTCAGCGCCCGAGAGTTTGTTATCCTGCTCCAGAGGCACTTACATATGCAGGGCCTTGTAATTGGCCCGAATTTCGCTCTGGGGCAAGGGAGAGAGGGTGATGTTGCCTGGCTGCAGGCCCTAGGGCAAGAACTCGGATTCACGGTGGAGGTGGTAGAACCTATCGTATTAGAAGGTTCGCTGGTGAGCAGCACCTCTATAAGGAAGGCTTTAACCCGAGGCGATATGAATATGACGTCCAAGCTGCTTGGTCGGCATTTCAGACTGAGCGGGCAAGTGATGGGAGGAACGGAGCGAGGCCATGTTTTAGGCTTTCCCACAGCAAACATAGGGGTGGACTCAGAACAGGCGCTTCCCAGTGACGGTGTTTACGCTACTCTTGGTTATTTAGGAGATAAGGTTTACAGATCAGTGACCAACATTGGCACAAGGCCAACATTTGGCGAAGGTGAGCGAACCGTAGAGGTCTTTCTAATAGATTTCGACGGGGATATCTACAGTCAGAACCTCACTGTTGAGCTAATCGAACGTTTGCGTGGAGAGACAAAGTTCGCCGATGCCAAGGAGTTGTCGGCTCAGATCGCCAGAGATGTTGAACAGGCAAGGGCAATATTGAGATAGGTTATCGCCAGGGCAGGATATGATGGAGAAAGATCTGCAATATGTTCTAAGGCGAGGAGTTACAGAAATAATCGTTGAGCAGGAACTGGTGCGCTTGCTCGAGTCAGGCAAACGACTGCGACTAAAGATGGGGTTTGATCCCAGTCGCCCCGATATTCACCTCGGACATGTGGTAGGGATGAGAAAATTGCGCCAGTTCCAAGAGTTAGGGCACCAGGTTGTGCTCATAGTTGGGGACTGGACAGCTCAGATAGGCGATCCCAGCGGAACATCACAAACCCGCCAGATGCTTTCGGCTGAGGAGGTTCGTGCCAATGCCGAGACCTACTTGCAGCAGTTCTTCAAAGTGGTTGATCGGGAGAAAACAGAGGTCCTGTGGCAAAGTGAGTGGTTCGGTAAGTTCACTCTGGCAGACGTAATCAGGCTCACCAGTAAATTCACAGTGGCCCAGCTTCTCGCCCGGGAAGACTTCAACCAGAGGTATTCGGCAGGTCGCCCCATCGCTATAACCGAGCTGCTGTATCCCCTGCTTCAGGCCTACGACTCGGTGATGATGGAGGCCGATGTCGAATTCGGGGGAATCGACCAGAAGTTCAATTGCCTCATGGGAAGAGAGCTTCAACAGATGATGGGGCAAACCCCGCAGCATGTCTTCCTGATGCCACTGCTGGTAGGCACCGACGGCCAGCAGAAGATGAGCAAGAGCCTGGACAACTACATTGCCATTGAAGATACTCCGGAAGATATGTACGGCAAGGTGATGTCTATTCCTGACAGCTTGCTGATGGACTACTTCGAGCTGCTTACGGATGTTCCGGATGAGGAGCTTGAGGAGTTCCGGCGGGGACTCTCAGCGCAGTCGGTTAATCCCATGATACTCAAGAAGCGCCTCGCCAGAGAGATAGTGGGGCAGTTTCACGGTACAGATGCTTCCAACGAAGCGGAGTCCAACTTCGAGAAGGTAGTGCAAAAAAAGGAAGTGCCTGAAGAGATCATGGAAATAGCATTCTCCTTTACATCACCTACTTCGGGTCCCAATGAAAAGCTAGTCCGCCCTCCTTTTACTCATGGCACAGAAGGTTTTTTGGGGGAGGGAGAATCTATATCGGCACTACCACGCGTAATATCGACTATCGATATCCCTGGAGTATTACTCGCCAAATCATTAGTTAAGAGCCGAGCTGAAGCAAAGCGTCTAATAGTTCAAGGGGCAGTATCAATGGATGGCAGGGTGATACACGAGAGTGAGGCTCAAGTATACGCTGACAGCATCATTAGGATAGGCAAGCGCCGCTGGGTCAAGATCGTCGATGCCGACGCCAAGCAGTGAACAAGCTCTGGCCCTAAGCCTTCTCAGGCTCCTTCTTTGACTCTTCGATTACCTTCTGAGCTATATGCTGCGGCACTTCCTCGTAGTGGCTGAATTCCTTAGTATAGCTGCCACGTCCCTGCGTGATCGACCGCAAGTCGATGGCATACTTGAGCATCTCAGCTTGCGGAACCTGAGCATCGATAACGTTTATCCCATCGCCCGGCGTCATACCCAGCACCTTGGCGCGCTTTCCATTGAGGTCACTCATAACATCACCTGTAAAGTTGTCAGGAATGGTTATCTGTACGCTCATTATCGGCTCAAGCAGCGCCGGCTGCGCTTGAGGCACTCCCTTTCTTATGGCATGAGAGGCAGCCACCTTGAACGCCATGTCCGAGGAATCAACGGAGTGATAACTCCCATCGTACAGCGCTACCTTCAGGTCAGTAACTGGGTAGCCAGCTATCACACCTTCGTTTAAAGCCTCGTTAACTCCCTTTTCCACGGCAGGTATGTAATTCCTGGGGACCGATCCTCCTACCACCTTTGCTCCAAACTCGGAACCAGTTCCCCGAGGTAATGGCGTCAGTTCCAACATAACGTGTCCATACTGACCATGTCCCCCCGTCTGCTTCTTGTGCTTATACTCTGCCTTGACAGAAGCAGTAATTGTTTCCTTATAGGGTATCTTCGGCGTGTCGATCCTCAAATCCACACCGAACTTGCGCTTTATCTTCTCCACCGCCACGTCTAAGTGAGCCTCTCCTATTCCCGATAGTATGGTCTCCGAAGTGATTGCGTCTTTATGGACAGTGATAGTGCGGTCCTCCTCACTCATTCTGGTCAGCGCTCCCCCCATCTTATCCAGGTCCGCCTTGGTCTTGGGATATACGGCTACGCTCAGAGTGGGTAAGGGCACCTCGATGGGCTCGAAAGCCAGGAGATGTTCTTTGTTGCATAAGGTGTCGCCGGTGCTGGTGACCGCCAGTTTGGCCACAGCGCCGATATCCCCGGCGGCAATCTGGGGAATAGCTTCCTGAGCCTTGCCACGTATTCTGTACAGTTGGCCAATGCGCTCAGCATGGTTCCTGTTAGCGTTCCAGACACTGGAATCGCTGTTGATGACACCGCTATAGACTCTGAGATATGTAAGTTTGCCCACGTAGGGATCAGCAGTTGTCTTGAAGATCAGGGCAGAAAGCGGTGCCCCATCATCGGGCTCTATGGTTTCCTCTTGCTGAGTTTGGGGATTCCGTGCAGTATTCTTGCCCTTATCTCTGGGGGATGGCAGGTAGCTGCAGATAGCGTCCATTAACTCAGAGACACCATTGTTCTTTGAAGCAGAGCCCACCATCACCGGCACCACCTTGCCCTCCACTGTCCCAGCCCGCAAACCGCGACGAAGTTCCTCCTCGGTTAGCTCCTCTCCTTCTAAATACTTAGCGATAAGATCATCATCGGTTTCCGCAACCGCTTCAGCCAGCTTATCACGGAATGCAGCTACGCTGTCGCCCATATTGGACGGAGCGTCAGAAGGCTTAGTGACAATTAGGTCCACCACTCCTTCAAAGGTGCTCTCGGAGCCTACGGGCAGTTGAATAGGCACGCATTTCTTGCCAAGGATGGCCTCAATTTGCTCCATTGTCTTGAAGAAATTGGCATTCTCACGATCGATCTTGTTTATGAAGATTATGCGGGGGAGGCCCCTATCCTCAGCATATTTCCACATTAATTCGGTTCCTACCTCTACCCCAGAGGCAGCACAAACCACAATCACGGCCCCCTCGGCAACCCGCATCGCCGCCTTAACCTCTCCGACGAAGTCAGCGTAGCCAGGGGTATCGAGGACATTTATCTCGGTTTTATTCCACTCAAAAGGGATCAGGGAAGTGCTGAGGCTGATTTTGCGCTTCGCCTCTTCCGGATCGTAGTCCGAGGTGGTTGACCCATCATCCACCTTGCCTATCCTGGTAATTGCCTTAGCCTGGAACAACATGGCTTCACTGAGCGAGGTTTTGCCAGCACCGCTGTGAGAGAGTAAAACAACATTGCGTATCTGTTCGCTCCTGTAATTCTCCATATCACTCTCCCCAATGCTTAGTGGCCCTATTGTACTTCATGTTATGGGGGGGGCGCAACTGAAGTTCAAGCCTTAAAAGGTCTTCTTGAGGTCGTGATAGCCCTGTGGTATGCTGAGCAACAGATTCGTGGCCCGATGGTTAATCTCTAATATATGGAATAGGGAAAAGCCGTGATGTGGAAACTGTTGGTTGTTGTAGCGCTTGTTCTACTGATTATGCTCTCAGCGGTAGCAGGCAGCAGTTTACTTGTGAAGAATAATGACTGGGATAGGATCGCCAGTGCTTATAGCTTCAATATCATCCAATGGGAATTCGAAAACCTCTTCAGCAAATGGACATACAGAGCAGGACAGGTCTTCCATCCAAGTGAGCTCTCCGAAGCCGAGACGATACAACTAGTTAAGGACTACTTGTCTCTGGCTCAGGAGATCAGCTTTCTTGAAACCAGGATCAATAGAGAGAAAGCTGAGGGAACTGCGTCAGCCCGTGATATCGCCATCTGGGAAGAACAGCTCGCAGCTCTGAGGGCGGACAGCGAAGAGCGTGAAGCCCAGGTCGAGGAGATCATAGAGGGGCAGATAAGTGCTGTGCTGGCTGATGAAGGATTAGCGACGACCCTCAAACTAGGCGATGAGGCTGAGTTTCTCTTTCCCCCACTGGATTTCGAGTTCGATGACATACCGAACTTGCTGATCATCTCGCCAAGACACACGATAGAGATTGTTGATACCACTCTCCTCAGGTCGAACATGACTCTGGAGGAGATCATGGAAGTCGAAGGGGGAGTGGAGGAGTTGGGTTTCTCGGCCTTGGTGGAACCAATTGGCGGTGTCGCTACCTACCCCAGCATCGTCCCGCCAATGCATTCGCTCCAGGGTCTCCTATCCAAGATAGCACACGAGTGGATGCATCACTACCTGTTCTTTCGTCCTCTGGGACAAGGGTACTGGTCAAACTACGACATGACCACCATCAACGAGACTGTTGCCGGCATAGCCGGCGACGAGATAGGCCTGCTGGTTTACCAACGATACTACGGAGGAGATAAAGAGGAAGTTGCACTACCAGAGGGAGACGTTGAGCCAGCATTCGATTTCAGTAAGGAGATGAGGAAGATCAGGCTCGCCGTGGATCAGTATCTGGCAAGGGAAGAGATCGAGGAGGCAAAGAGATATATGGAGGAGAGTCGACAGTACCTTGCCGTCAACGGATACTATATCAGGAAGTTAAATCAGGCGTACTTTGCCTTTTATGGCACATATGCTGATACACCGTCGTCGGTGAATCCAATCGGAGGGCAATTGCAGGAGCTACGAGAGCAAAGCCCCTCTCTTGTGGATTTCATAAGGACCATATCCGGAATTTCCAGCTATGAGGAATTACTGGAGCTGGTAGGCGACGAGAGCACCACTTGATGCTAAGAACAAGCTTCCATACTCAATTCAGAGCGTTTATAATCAATTGCAATGAGATTCATTATTACACCGTACCCTGCTTATAAACCGAACAGAAACTGGTGAACTAGCCTGCCGCAGTTTCTCTTGACCGATTTTCGTTGCTAAAAGGAGCACAGGATGTGGGAATACCTTGTATTCAAGATCGTAGGAACTCCCTTGTCCTATTTGCCCAGGGCGCTTGGGTATTTGATCGCGCGCGTTGCAGCAGAGACAGCCTACTTATTGTCACCAACACTGAGGGGCGCAATCGAAAACAACATGAGGCACGTTTTGGGCTCAGAGGTAGATGACACTACCCTTAGGAAGGCCACGAAAGGTGTCCTGAGAAATGCCGCCAGGAACTATTTCGACCTCATTAAATTACCCCACATAAAACTTAGAGATATAGAGAGATGTATAACAGTACATGGTTGGCACAATTTTGAGGGAGCTCTAAAGAGGGGTAAAGGGGTTATCTTGGTCAGTGCACATCTCGGCAGTTTTGATATGACCGGGCAGATACTTGCGGCACGCTCAGCAAAGGTATCAGTTCTGGTTGAACCCTTAGAACCAGACGCTTTGCTCAGTCATGTCACTGGTCTGAGGCAAAGCAAGGGGCTTACTTT
>DAOUTY010000182.1 GCA_030668425.1 Chloroflexota bacterium | reverse complement strand
TAAAAACCTCAACAAGACCTTTTCTATCCGGGGATGTTTGTGGTGTGTTGGTCATCTGCCCGTTACCGGCTCGCTCAGGAGCGCTGTGCGCATCCTACTTTAACACATGGTAGCCTACGTTTGTCAAGGAAGGGCTCTCGTTCACGTGATCGGTGGCGCATCACCTCCTTTTTATGATATTGGTCAACAGATATACTAAGCTTCACTCCAGAGGCCAGATATCGGATGCAATCGGATGCAATTGCAGGCACAGGCAATTAAGAAGCTATTAAGGCTGTATTAAGGGGAAATTACAAGAAGCTTACAAGGCTATTACAACCCGGAGGGATTTGCTGCAAGAAAAACGCTATGCCGAACTATGGCGAAATACTACTGCTGAGACAATCCGTATCCTCAAAACCCTATGGTATTCTCTGGATACCCCATAATAGAAAGTTGACACCAATAATGGAATTGGTTTAATATATTTCCCAGGTTTCAATGCTGGCTGGCATGCAGGGTGTTATTTTTTTGTGCGCTGCACCAACCAGCAAAAGAAGGATCGGAAGGCAGTTAAGAAACAGGAGGTGCTATATGGCAGGAAGGGTCGGTATAGTAGCCGTAGCCCAGACCAAGTTTGAGGGAAAGACACTCGATAAGCACACCGCCGAGCTCATGTACGATGTCACCAGGGATGTGATGGGCCAGACAGGGCTTGAGTTCAAGGAAGGCAGCATAGATAGCACAGTTGCGGCATCTTATGACCTATTAAGCGGCCCCGCTGGTGCCTACATGTTCCTTGGCTATGTGGTTGGCGCGTACCAGCGGGAAGACGAGAGGGTGCTGGAGGACGGGGCCCTTGCGGTCTACTACGGCGCGATGCAGATTCTGTCGGGCCACTGCGACACTGTACTGTTGGTCTCCTACACTAAGGAATCAGCAATTGACAAGAACCTTTATGAATGGGTCGGCATGGATCAGATATACCAGAGAAGAGTCGGCCTCGATTTTGTCTCCGCCGCAGGCCTTCAGGCGATGAGATACACTACCAAGTACGGGATCACGCCTGAACAGTGCGCCAAGGTGGTGGTGAAGGCACGCAAGAATGCGAGTAACAACCCCAACGCGATGTGCTGTGACAGCTTGACTGTGGACGACGTTCTCAGGTCAGCGATGCTGTGCGACCCCATCAGGGTACAAGAAGCCAAGCCGACGCCTGTCGATGGTGCCTGCGCTATGATCCTGGCCAGTGAAGATAGGGCCAAGAAGATTACCGACAAGCCCGTGTGGATTACAGGCCTGGGTACTTGCTACGACCAGCACGACCTGGGATGGCGGGAGTTGGCCGATTGTGAGTCATTGACGACGGCTGCACAGCGAGCCTACAAGATGGCTGGAATAAAGGACCCCATGAAAGAGTTCGATGTAGCTGAGATTTCAGAGCAATATTCGTATCAAGAGCTGCTCTGGAGCGAGGGCCTGGGCTTCTGTGGCAAGGGAGAAGGGGGCAAGCTGATCGACAGCGGCAAGACCGATATGGGTGGCGAGCTTCCCATAAATCCTTCCGGCGGTATGCTCTCCGGGCTCCCAGTTTGCGTTGCCGGTATGCAGCGGGCGGCCGAGTGCGTACTGCAGCTTCGTGGAGAGGCCGGGGCCAGGCAGGTTTCTGGAGCCACGAAAGCTGTGGCCCACGGTGTCGACGGCCCTGCGGGACAACTACAGTGCGTAATAACTCTGGAGAACTAGGAGGAATCCATGGCTGAGAGGATTGCTATAGTAGGGGTTGGTCAAACCCATCATAAGAGCAAGAGACCGGATGTCACTACGGCTGAAATGTGTGCCGAAGCTGTTGAGCGGTGCCTTGAGGATGCCCAGATGAGCATGAAAGACATTGATAATATTATAATGGGCTCTTTCGAGGTTGCTGATGGCTACTATTCCCCCGACAAGTGGATTATCCCCGAGCTTGGGGCTGTGGGCAAATCCGGATTGGAAATGCAGAACGTGGGCACCACGGGAGGCGTAGTTGCCGCTACTGGCTTCAACATCGCTGCGACCGGACTATTCGATGCCGTCCTTTGTCTGGCATGGCAGAAGATGGATGAGGCTGCCGGCGCGTTCGGACGCGGTGGTGGCGGGACCAATGAGTACTGGACAGGCCAGTTCCCCATGTCCCCGATCACGAATTTCGCTCGAAGGGCGTATGCCTACATGGACCGCTCCGGGTGTACCGAGGAGCATTTCGCTATGGTTCGAGTAAAGCAGGACCAGTGCGCGATGAAAAACGAGTACGCACAGCTCAAGCTGGGGCTCACTTTGGAGCAGGTAATGAATGATGCTCTCCTGGCGTGGCCGATAAGGCGTCTCCATATGTGCCCTACAACCGCTGGCGCTGCCGCTTGCATAGTGTGCCCCGAGGAGAAAGCTAAAAAGGTCACCAACAAGCCGGTCTGGGTCGAAGACTGGTTTACTTGCCACCAGGGTGGCTCCCTTACTATGGCGGAGGACCCCACATCATCGACCCTCGCTTACGCCAGCCATCTGGTGTACAAGAGAAACGGGATAACGAATCCCCCTAAAGATATACAGGCCTGGGAGGTGTACGAACCGGCGTCCCCCGCGGAGCTAAGGTGGATCGAGGAGGTCGGGCTCTGTGAGGACTATACCGCCTGGAAGCTCTTCGAGCAGAACAAGGTGGGGATAGACAAGGAGATACCGTTCAACCCTTCGGGCGGTGTTACCGCAACCAACCCCATCGGCGCGACACCGGTAGTCAGGTTAGTGGAAGCAGTGCTCCAAGTCCGCGGGGATGCTGGCGAGCACCAGATCCCTGGCACGATTAATAGGGCGCTGGCCACAGGTTATGGCGGACAGGGAGAGAATGTAATAATGTTGCTTAGAAAGACGCTATAGCCTGGTTCTATCGAGATATACTCAGGAGGCAATCATGACCACAGAGCAGAAGCAAGATCCGGAATTCATACAGTTTAGATACCCGCGCGACGTAACCTATCACCATGCACTGGGATATCAAAGCAAGTTTGCCAACGGGCTGAAGCAGGGCAGAATCCTGGCGACTAAGTGCCCTGTGGACGGGCGCTGTACGATTCCACCCCGTATTGTCTGCCCCATGCATCATGTGAGACAAACGGAGTGGGTTGACCAGGGCCAGCGGGGCAGGCTTATCTCCGCTTTCAAGATCAATTTCCCCATGTTCAATTCGAGAACAGGTGAACTGCAAACTTGGGAGAATCCCATAATCGCCGTGGAGCTGGAGGGGGGCGCGAGGATGGACGGCTGGTGCATGGAGACCGATACGTCGAAGCTCAAGACCGGGATGCTCCTCGAGGCTGTCTGGAGGCCGGAGGAAGAGCGGCAGGGGAGAGCCGACGACATCATGTACTGGAAACCCATCGAGGAGTAATCAAAACAGATTTTGAGGTGTTCAAATGACACAAAACTTGCCTGAGATACCCGATACACTAGTGAATGTCGATGTTATCGGTTATTCGAACTTCCTGGTAAACACAGGAGCCACAGGAACCAAGTTCCTGAAAGAGATCAGGGATAACAAGAAGATCATGGGAATCAAGTGCCCGAGCTGCGGCAAGGTGTACGTACCCCCCAGGCTGCACTGCCCCACATGCTTTGCCAGAATGAGCGAATGGGTGAAGCTAAGTGGCAAGGGCAGCCTGACCAGCTACACCGTTGTGCGCTATGAGGAGCCATATCTGCCCAAGCAACCGCCTTTCGCCTACGGAATTATCCAGATGGATAGCGCCGATACCGGCATGGCCCATTTCCTGGGCGAGGTCGACCTCGACAAGATCAAGATAGGGATGCGCCTCGAGCCGGTTTTCAAGGAGGAGCGCGAGGGAAGCATCCTGGACATCGATTATTTCAAGCCAAGCTCTTAACTCTGTGGTCCTTAATCCCCCTAAATAGAGCGGGAGGTTCTGGCTGGTTAGTCTCTTTCCAGCTAGTTTAGATAGCTCTCTATTTAGGGGGATTATTATCTCCACATTGCCAGATTAAGGTGTAACGGATGAATTTCTTCTATGTCATTGCGAGGAGCGTCAGCGACGAAGCAATCTTGAACGGCTTTGGATATGGTGAGATTGCTTCGCTGCCCCTTCGCTATGCTCAGGGCTTC
>DAOUTY010000051.1 GCA_030668425.1 Chloroflexota bacterium | reverse complement strand
TCTGCAGGGTCATTGCGATGTGACTACCACACCGGGAGTGGAGATGTCTTCGGGTTCATTGGGGCAAGGTCTTTCCTTTGGCGTTGGTGTCGCGATAGCGGGGCGCCTCGACGGCCGAGACTATCGAGTATATGTACTGCTGGGGGATGGAGAATGCGACGAAGGGCAGGTATGGGAGGCTGCTATGGCCGCAGCTCATTTCAAACCCAACAACGCAGCACTCGATAACCTTGTCGCCATTATCGACCATAATGGACTGCAAATCGATGGCTGGAACTACGAAGTAATGAACATCGAGTCTCTCGCTGAGAAATGGAGAGCCTTTGGCTGGCACACTATTGAAGCTGATGGGCATGACTTCTCCCAATTGATTTCAGCTTTTAATGAGGCGAAGCAAGTCAGGGGAAGGCCCACTGTTATCATCGCTCATACTATCAAGGGCAAGGCGGTTAGCTTTATGGAGAACAACCCTGACTTTCACGGCAAGGCTCCGACTGCTGATGAGGTGAAAAGGGCGCTTGAGGACTTGAAATAGCCATGGAGCAGAGTGTTAGGGAAGCCTACGGAAGAACCCTTGTCGAGTTGGGCAGGGAGAACCCTAATATCGTTGTTCTCGATGCCGATCTCGCCAAGTCAACGATGACCATTATGTTCGCTAAGGAGTTCCCCGAGCGGTTTTTCGATTGCGGTATTGCCGAACAGAACATGATCGGTATAGCTGCTGGCCTCGCTGCGTCAGGGAAAATTGTGTTTGCCAGCACTTTTGCTGTGTTTGCCCCCGGCCGTTGCTACGACCAGATTCGAATGAGCATAGCGCAGCCTAGTCTAAACGTTAAACTGGTAACCACTCATGGTGGGGTCACCGTGGGTGAGGATGGCGCTTCCCACCAAGCTGTTGAGGATCTGGCCCTAGCCTGTTCCTTTCCTGGTTTCAACGTGGTTGTTCCCGCTGACGCTACAGAGGCAGCTCAAGCGGTGAGGCTAGCGGCACAAACTTGCGGCCCTTTCTATATCAGGCTTACCCGTCCAAAAGTTCCGCCGGTTTATCCTCCTGACTATCAATTTAAATTGGGACAGGCAGCAACCTTGAGGGAGGGCAACGACGTTACTATTATGGGTACGGGGCTTATGGTAGATGTGGCTCTTAAAGCGGCGCAAATGCTGGCCAGGGATGGAATTGAGTGCCGCGTGCTCAGTATGTCTTCACTGAAGCCCTTGGATGAGGATGCTGTAGTGAAAGCGGCACAGGAGACAGGCGCTATCATCACTGTGGAGGAGCACCTTAGACATGGCGGACTGGGCAGCGCTGTGGCTCAGGTCCTGGCCGAGAAGCGGCCGGTCCCGATGTCCATCATCGCTATTAACGACACCTATTCCAAGTCAGGCAAACCCGAGGAACTGCTGCAGAAGCAAGGTCTCACAGCAGCCAACGTCGAGAGCATAGCTCGCTCTTTACTTCTAAGGAAACGGAGTAGCGACTAGTCCTCTTCCTCTTCTTCTTCTTCCTCGAAGTCCTCATCGCTGAACTCGCCAACCTCTCGCCCTTGATGCACTGTTATGATGAAGTCATCCCGGGCAACATCTGCTGACATCACCAACTCTTCGTCTATGTGGTGGTAGATGAGTTCATGAATGTCATCTTCTGTCAACTTATCGCTGACGCACAGGGTGGCATACACTATCGAGGGAGTGAAGTGGAGGTCGACCCTCCCAACTCGCTCGTCATCGGTAATAACAAGGTAAGCTTCTGAATATGGGGTGCGGCAATCTCTTTCGAACCTATATTCTGCCATCATACCTCCTTTTTTATATGTCGTGCTCTTTGCGCCTAGGGGCGAACCTGTCCATTGCCTAGGACTATCCATTTATATGTAGTGAGCTCCTTAAGCCCCAGAGGGCCTCGAGCGTGGAGCTTTTGAGTGCTGATGCCAACCTCTGCCCCCAGTCCAAACTGACTACCGTCCGTGAAACGAGTACTGGCATTAGCGTAGACACAGGCAGCATCAACCTCATTCAAAAACCTCATCGCTGCTGTGTAGTCCTCCGTTACTATGGCTTCGGAGTGCCCCGAACCGTAGCGTTCGATATGTTCCAATGCCTCATCTAGGGAATCGACTACTTTAATGGCTGCGACTAGTGCTAGGAATTCCCTTCCCCAATCCTGGTCGCTAGCGGCCACAACTTTGAGAGATGGCAAAGGCTGTATGATCGCCAGTGCTCGCTGATCACAATGCATCTCAACTCCTGCCTTGCCCCATTCAGTCACAATCCTAGGCAGGTAGTTCTTTGCCACATCGGCATGTACCAAGAGAGTGTCGAGTGCATTGCACACTGTGGGACGTTGTACCTTGGCATTGTAGGCAATGGCTGTTGCCTTGTCGAGATCAGCGTTGTGGTCAATGTAGGTGTGGCAGACGCCTATACCGCCAGTGACAACGGGCATGGCAGCGTTTTCTGCTACGTATTTGATCAACTCTGCTCCGCCACGGGGTATGATCAGATCGATGGTGTCTCTCATCTTAAGCATTTGTCCTATAAGGGAGCGGTCGGGGGATTCGATAAACTGCACGGCTCCTTCAGGAACACCGACCGGATATGAGGCGTTTTGTATTACCTTGGCTAGGGACAAGTTGGAGTGTATCGCCTCTTTGCCGCCGCGGAGTATGATGGCATTACCCGACTTGAGGCAAATGGCAGAGATATCGACAGTTACGTTGGGACGGCTCTCGTAGATAGCTCCTATTACCCCCAGAGGCACGCGGCGCTTGCCAACTTGAAGGCCATTAGGGAGGGTACGCATTTCGAATGTCTCTCCTACAGGGTCAGGGAGAGCAGCAACACTCCGGATATCTGATGAGATCGCCCGGATTCTCTCTGGTGTCAGAAGAAGCCGGTCGAGCATTGCAGTTCCCATACCTGCCTTTTCGCCTTCAGAGTAGTCTATTTGGTTGGCTGCCAGAATACTCTTCTCATTGGCTATGAGTTCATCGGCGATAGAGAATAGGGCCTTGTTCTTAATATCTGTGGCGAGACACGCTAGTTTTTTCGAGGCAGCTTTAGCTGCTTTGGTTTTGACCTCAACCTCATTTGTGACAGGCTTCATTTCTCGCCCCCTCCCGTATTAAAGCAGAACTAAGTTATCGCGGTGCACTACCTCGGTTCCGTACTCGTAGCCTAGTAGCTCCATAATCTTGTCGGAGTGAGCCCCTTTGATAATGGCAATGTCGTCTGAGCTGTAGTTTGAGATGCCGCAAGCAATTTCACTCTCGTTTTCATCGTCGAAGATGTTTACTATATCCCCTCGCTCAAATTTGCCGTCGGTTTCGGTGATTCCTGCGGCCAGCAGGCTCCTGTTTTGCTTCTGGAGCGCCATTGCCGCGCCGGAATCGACAACAATCTTGCCTTTGGTTATCTGGCTCAGAAGCCACCGCTTGCGACTTTCGAGCTTGGATGTAATCGGCTGGAAATAGGTGCCAATAGATTCACCATCAACTAACCTGGTGATGACTTCCGGCTCTTGTCCATTGGCGATGACCACGGCCACCCCGGAGGATGTGGCCAGCTTAGCTGCCTCGATTTTAGTCGCCATGCCGCCGGTTCCTCTCATGCTGCTGCTTATACCGGCCAGGCTTTCGATGGACGCGTCGATTCTATCAACTCGTTTAATAAGCTTGGCGCTGGGGTTTTCGTTGGGGTCAGTGTCATAAAGGCCATCAGTATCGGTAAGCAGCATCAGAAGGTCAGCATCGGCCAGACTAGCTACCATGGCGGACAGGTTGTCATTATCGCCGAATCTAGTTTCTCGAATCTCGTCGACAGCGACCACGTCGTTCTCATTGACGATGGGAATAACACGAAGTTCTAAAAGCGCCAATAGAGTGTTGCGTGCATTGAGATAGCTAAGGCGTTCGGACAGATCCGTTCTTGTGAGCAGGGTCTGAGCTATGGTGATCTCGTGCCAGCTGAATAGCTGGTCATAAGCATCCATAAGGCGGCTTTGCCCAACCGCTGCCAGCACTTGTTTGAAAGGAATGTCCTTGCGCTCCTTAATAGGCCCTAGGCGTTGCCTACCAGCAGCGATCGCCCCTGACGAGACAATGATCACCTCCAGGCCCTGCTTGTGTAGCCTGGCCATCTGCCCGACCAGGGAAGACATTATCTCGAGATTAAGGCGCTCGCTTCCCCCGGTAAGCAGATTGGTGCCCAATTTGACTAAAACGCGATGATAAGTCATGAGAACTCACTCTCAATTATAGCAACGAGGTTAAGGAGGAACAACAATAGAGATTAATTTACCAGAGGGATGTCATTGATCCTTTTGGAGCGTAGCGAGGAACTCGGCGTTTGATGAGGTTTTGGCTAATCTCTCTAAGACCTTCTCCGTAACCTCAGTGGTACTCATTGAGTTAGCGTTGACCAGGCTAGACATTCTCCGTAATAACCATACCTGCCTCAGAGTATTCTCGTCGAGGAGCAGTTCCTCATGCCTGGTACCGCTGCGCTGGATGTCTATGGCAGGGAAAATCCTGCGCTCGGAGAGTTTGCGATCAAGATGGACCTCCATATTTCCAGTCCCTTTGAACTCCTCGTAGATAACCTCATCCATCCTGCTTCCGGTGTCGATCAGGCAGGCGGCTATAATAGTTAAGCTTCCACCCTCTTCTATGTTTCTGGCCGAGCCGAAGAATCTCTTTGGCGGATATAGGGCAGCTGGGTCAATACCTCCTGAGAGAGTGCGTCCGCTCGAGGGGATCTCCAGATTATAGGCGCGAGTGAGTCTGGTGATGCTATCGAGTAGAATTACCACGTCGGACCCCGATTCTACCAGCCTCTTGGCACGTTCAAGCGCTATCTCAGCCACTCTGGTATGCTCGTCGACTGGCTCGTCAAAGGTGGAGGCAATTACCTCAGCCTCAATTGTCTTTCTCCAATCGGTTACTTCTTCGGGGCGCTCTCCAATGAGACAGATCATGAGGTGGATATCGTCGTAATTGGTGGTGATGCCCTTGGCGATGTGCTTCAGTAGCATAGTTTTTCCGGCTTTGGGTGGGGAGACAATCAAACCTCGCTGGCCACGGCCGATGGGAGATACTAGATTAATCAATCGGGTGGACAGATTCTTAGCGGTAGTCTCCAGGTTGATCAACTTATCAGGGAAAATTGGCGTTTGCCGGTCGAAAATGGGTCGGCTTCTAAATGCCTCTGGATCGAAGTTGTTGACTGTCTCTACGCGGAGTAGACTGTGATACTTCTCGCCGTTCTTGGGCAGTCTCACTTGCCCGTTCACTACATCTCCAGTGCGCAAGGAGAAGCGGCGTATCTGTGACTGAGAGACATAGACATCATTGGAATCGGGGCGAAGGCTAGTTTGGCGCAAGAATCCATAGCCCTCATTTATGATCTCCAGGATACCGCCCCTAAATGAGTAGCCCTGTTGCTCAGCGTTTGCCTGAAGCAACCGCAGAACGAGGTCTTCCTTCTTCATAGCGCTAACGCCTGTAATCCCGATTTCCTTGGCGTGGGCTAGAAGTTCCTCTCTGGTTTTGTTATCGAGTTCGGTGATATTCATAGCTCTACTCCATGACTAGATTGCACAGTATGTTTAGGAAAACTGCAAAGGTGTTACAGTTCGTGGACTGTGGCCTTATGACTTCTGGATGCTTTGCCAATCCTCGGTGAAGCGGGATATCCCGATATCAGTGAGCGGGTGTTTGATCATTTGCATAAGCACGCTATATGGTATGGTTGCGACATGTGCGCCCGCTTTGGCAGCCTCTATAACGTGCAACGGGTGGCGGATGCTGGCAGCACACACATAAGTAGGCAACTTATAGCGATCAAACACCTTCACGATCTCGCCGACTAGCTGCATTCCGTCATGACTGATATCATCGAGTCTACCTACAAAAGGACTGACGTAAGTCGCCCCCACGATTGCGCCTAGTAGTGCCTGATTCAGGGAAAAGCAAAGCGTTAGGTTGGTCTTTATCCCCTCTTTGGAGAGGATGGATATGGTTTCCAGCCCGCTTGCTGACATTGGAATCTTGACTACTACATTGGGAGACCATAAGGAGACCTCTCTTGCCTCCTCGATCATTGCCTTTGGTTCCAGGCTGAGTACTTCGGCGCTTATTGGACCGTCAACTATCGTGGAGATTTCCTGGATAACCGCTTTCATATCCGCCCGTTTCTCTTTGGCTACTAGGGAGGGGTTGGTGGTAATGCCACTGATCACACCTAATCGGGCTGCTTGGCGGATCTCATCGATGTTGGCTGTATCCAGGAAGATACGCATTCGATTTTCTCAAATATATCACATGTCGATGATTTTGTCTATAGGAAGCTAGGATAGCTAGTTATTCGCATTCGGTTCCAGGGGCAGAGGTTGCTGATCGCCTACTCTCAGTGTTTTCTTGGCCGCCCCGATGAAGTCGCAAAAGAGGGGGTGGGGTCGGTTGGGACGGGAGGCGAATTCAGGGTGAAACTGTGTCCCTAGCATCCAGGGGTGGTTGGCAAGTTCGCTTATCTCTACTAGTTTGCCATCTGGTGAAAGCCCACTGGGAATAAGCCCTGCCTTGGTTAAAACCTCTCTGAAATCATTATTGAATTCGAAGCGATGGCGATGGCGTTCTTGCACCATGGTGGCGTTATAGGCGGCAGCCGCATGCGTATCCGGTACCAACTGACAGGGATAGAGCCCTAGGCGCATGGTCCCACCCTTTTCCGTGAGCCCTTCCTGCTCGGGTAGCAGGTCGATGACGGGGTAAGGTGTTTGGTCATCGAATTCTTTGGAATTGGGTTTGTTTGACTTCAATACGTAACGCGCAAATTCGATGACCATTATATGCATGCCCAGGCATAGGCCGAGATAAGGCACACCATTCTCACGCGCATATTGGGCTGCTCTCACTTTTCCCTCGATGCCCCGATAGCCGAATCCCCCGGGTACTACAATCCCGTTTGCTGTGCGCAGCAGGGCTTCGCCGCCGTTCTCTTCCAGTTCTTCTGACTCTATCCAGACGATTTCTACGTCGCGGTCGTGGTAGAGTGCAGCGTGACGTAATGCTTCTTTTACGGACAGGTAGGCATCTTGTAACCTCACATATTTACCTACAAGAGCAATGGACATCGGTTCTTTGGGCTTTTTCATTCTTTCCACCAACTCGACCCATTCGCTAAGGTCCTGCTTGGCGGTCGGCAACTGGAGCCTGTCGATAATGATTTCCCCTGCCCCGGCCTCGTTCAGAACGAGGGGAACCTCGTATATTGAAGGCATGGTGGGGAGGGGAACGACAGCGCGTCGCTCCACGTCACAGAACAAGGCAATTTTGTCCTTGATCTCATCAGTAACAGGATGGTCGCTGCGACAGGCAATGATGTCGGGTTGAATACCTATGCTGCGCAGTTCTTTGACGCTGTGCTGAGTAGGCTTGGTCTTAAGTTCACCGGTGGATGTAATTAAAGGAAGAAGGGTGACATGGATATACAGAACATTATCTCGTCCCACGTCGTTTCGCATCTGGCGGATAGCTTCCAGGAAGGGTTGCCCCTCGATATCGCCCACCGTGCCTCCAACTTCCACGATGACCACCTCAGCTTGGCTCAGCTCGGCTACTTCGCGGATGCGTTTCTTTATCTCGGTGGTAACATGGGGCACTACTTGGATGGTACCGCCCAGGAAATCCCCCCGCCGCTCTTTGGCGATAACTGCGCTGTATATCTGACCTGTGGTAACGCTGGAAGCACCGGTTAGATTGGTGTCCATGAATCGCTCGTAATGCCCGAGGTCCAGATCGGTTTCAGCGCCATCTCCAGTGACGAAGACTTCCCCATGTTGGAATGGAGACATGGTGCCCGGGTCGACGTTGAGGTAAGGATCTAGTTTCTGTGCTGTGACGCTTATCTGGTAGCTCTTGAGCAGCCTGCCGACGGAAGCGGCGACGATACCCTTTCCCACTGAGCTAACCACACCGCCGGTGACAAAGATGTATTTCGCCATAAATGATTTACCATCCTTAAATAGCATAAAATCATGTTTTTGTCAAAGCTTTCTCAACGCAGCTTTTGCCGCAGCTTTGGCTGTGGTATACTGCAAAACACAAAGATTGTGCTCTAATCCAGGTTTGTGACAAAGGCGCTTTGGGGTGAGATCTGTGGATGCGAATGAAGCCAGGGAGCGGATCGAGAAGCTTCGTGAGTTGATAAACTACCACAACTATCGCTACTACGTGCTCGACAGCCCCGAGATAAGCGACCATGAATATGATGAGCTTATGGGGGAGTTGAGGCAACTTGAGGGAAAATTCCCCCAGCTTATCACCCCGGATTCTCCCACGCAGCGGGTGGGAGCAGCCCCGGTTGAGGCCTTTGGCGTTGTGGAACACCGGGAGCCGATGCTGAGTCTAGGTAACGTATTCTCCAGCGAAGAATTGTTTGCCTGGCACAAGCGGATATCTGGCCTTCTGGGAGAGGAGCAGTTTGATCTTGTCGCTGAGCTGAAAATGGATGGACTTGCTGTCGCGTTGACCTACGAGGAGGGCGGGCTTGTCACTGGAGCTACCCGCGGCGATGGGTTTAGGGGTGAGAACATCACTCAAAATCTGAGGACCATCAGGAGCATACCTTTAGCTGTTCCCAGGGATGCACCACGGAGGTTTGAGGTCAGGGGGGAGGTCTACTTCCCGAAAAAGGGATTCAAGAGGCTAAACGAAGAGAGGAGCAAAGCGGGTCAGCCGTTGTTCGCCAATCCCAGGAATGCCGCTGCTGGCTCGGTGCGTCAGCTAAACCCTCGTATCACTGCCACTCGCCCGCTGGATATCTATATCTACGGTTTGGGTTGGGTAGAGGGGGAGGTACCCCCAACCCATTGGGAGACCTTAGAGTACCTGAAGTCCCTGGGTTTTAAGGTTAATCCCACCAACTCGCTATTCGGCGATATTAACCAGGTGGAGAGCTTTTATCAGCACTGGGTTGAGGAGCGGGAGCATCTGCCGCATGAGGCGGACGGGGTTGTGGTGAAGGTCAATCGGTTCGATCTTCAGGAACGGTTGGGGGTGGTGGGGCGTGAACCTCGCTGGGCAGTGGCCTACAAGTTTCCTGCTACTCAGGCGACAACCCGCCTACTGGACATTGGAATCAGTGTGGGGCGCACTGGTACGCTCAATCCCTATGCTATCCTGGAGCCGGTATCGGTAGGTGGAGTGACCTTGAAGAGAGCAGCACTGCACAATGAGGACGATATCAGGCGCAAGGACATTCGCATCGGTGACACAGTCATCGTGCAGAGGGCGGGTGAGGTCATACCGGAGATAGTAGCGCCTGTGGTCAGCCTGCGCACAGGCGAGGAGGGGTTTTTCGTCATGCCCCCGCGCTGCCCGGCATGCGGTGCCGGGGTTGTAAAACCTGAAGGCGAGGCCATGACTCGCTGCACCAGTGCATCGTGCCCTGCCCAGATTTCTGAGCTTGTCAAGCACTTTGTTTCCCGGGGAGCTATGGATATCGAGGGCATTGGTGAAAAGTTGGCTGACGTACTGCTCGAAGCAGGCTTGATAAAGGATGTTGGCGATATATATTCTCTGAGGGAGAAGAAGGATGGGCTCACAGAGATGGAGAGGATGGCGGAGAGAAGCGTCTCTAATTTATTGGATGCCATAGATGAGAGCAAGGAAAGGCCCCTCTCGATGGTTATCTTTGCGTTGGGGATTCGCCACGTGGGGGCGGAGACTGCTGAAATCCTGGCTAAACACTTTGACAGCGTGGACAAGCTGTCCCGTGCATCTGAAGAGGAGTTGACAGCTGTTCCTGGCATAGGTCCCAAGATTGCGGAGAGCATTGCCG
>DAOUTY010000114.1 GCA_030668425.1 Chloroflexota bacterium | reverse complement strand
TTATCGAGCTGAGACATTCTACCGCCAATGGAGGTGGTCTCTTCCACCAAGTAAACCTTGAAGCCAGAATTAGCGAGGTCCAAGGCCGATTGCATGCCGCAGATTCCGCCGCCCACCACCATCACAGCCCCTACCTTATCTGTCTTCCGTCGATTCCCGTTATTACTCATAATCATGCTTTGCCCTTAGATTAGTTCCCTTTGCCTTAATAGCGGTCTTGGGTCTACAGTATGCCTACCGAGCCACGTCTCCACGGCGGGGTCATTGAAAGCAAGCCCCATCAACTCGGTGAAATAGAAAATCGGAATATTGTACGACTTGCCTGCTTCTATCGATATCTCTTTCTGTTTGCTATCCAGGTTATCATGGCACATAGGGCATGCCACAGCAATGCAGTCCGCGCCTGCTTCCTCCGCCATATCTAGAATCCTCTGAGCGAGCTTCATATGCAGGTCAGGGCGGGTGAGCGCGAGATTGCCTCCACAACAGTCAGTCTTGAATGACCAATTCCTGACCTTCGCCCCCAAGCTTCTGAGTACATTATCCATCCCCTGGGGGTCCTCGGGGTTCTTAGCATCAGTTACCTTTGGAGGCCTAACAGTTAAGCAACCATAGTAGCATACCGGGTTCAGAACCTTCAGAGGCTTCTTCACCTGCTCTCTCAAGGCTTTCTCGCCCACATTTTCCCAGAGGAAATCCGGCATGGGTTTGATGTGGAAATTGCCCTCATATTTGATCGAGAGTCCCTCTACCGGTTTCCCCTGCTTCAAGTGCTTCTCTGCCGTTTTCAATCTCTGATAACAGGCAGCGCAGGGAACTACGAGGTCCATTCCCACCTTATCAGCAATCCCTAGATTCCTTGCGGCCAGGGCTACGGCAAGCTTGTCGCTTGTTACATGGGCGGAAGACGAGCCGCAGCATGTCCAGTCATCCAATTCCCGCAGCTCAACACCCAGCGTCTTTGAAACCGCCTCAATGGATTCGTTATAGGCCCTGGCCAAACCATGAAGGGAACATCCAGGATACAATGACACTTCCATCGCTATCCTTTCCGCTCCGCGGCGCGAAAAATATCTTTCACCTGCTTATTTGGTCGATGGGGCAAGATCTTGACTTTTCCCTTCTTGAACATGTCCAGCCCCATGCCAGCCATACCCATAAGCCCCTTCAATCCACTGCTCCTGAGCGTATAAATAGCAGCCATTTCGCCCTCATGCACCCTGCCAAACCTCCTCACAGAAGAGAGAAATGCGTTGTGGAAAATGGGAACTTGTTCCTGAGAGGCCTTTATCCCTTCGCTCTGTGATATCTGCCTGAGGCTATCCATGATATGTGCAATATCAATACCATTCGGACACCTGGTAGTGCATGTTTCGCACGAGGCACAAACCCATATGGTATCGCTGTTGAGCACCTCATCCCTTAGCCCCAGCTGGACACAGTATATGAGCTTATGCGGTACAATATCCATAGCGAACTCTACAGGGCAGCCATTGGTGCACTTCTCGCATTGGTAACAAGCAGACACCTTTTCCCCGCTCTTTTCCTCCACCTGTTTACGGAACGATGAGTTGAGAACTGATACCGAACGACCTGTGCAACTAGCTCCTTGTAACCCGATCACAGGATATTCTTCGGTCTTTTGATTTGCCATAATCTCTCCAGCTTTTTAAATAGCCCGCTAGTTCTGCAGTTCCTTTTATTATTGGCAAACGGGCAAAAAAAGAGAGCGCCCTCAGTTCAGTGGGCTTAATATACTATAAATTAGTATAGTATAATTGCTCGCAGTTGTCTAGCTTCTGATGCGATTCTTGTGAAAAACATCACAAAGGCCCGTGATTCTTACTGAGTTTTTGGGATGCTGAATTGATCTTTGGATCTCTTCTGCTCGTAACATAAGTGGACGGCACCGTGCCTTTCTGATATCATTCTAATCAGTGATGTCAGCTGAGGGCGGCTCGTAAGCAATCTCTAGAGAGGAAATACCATGAAAACGGAGAGCAAGCTCGAAAGAATACTGGAAAGCGGTCAATTCGCGGTCACCGGCGAGCTTGGCCCTCCTGCAAGCACCAATGCCGAGGTAATCAGGCAGAAAGCGAAGTATTTGAAGGGAAACGTTGATGCTGTCAACGTCACCGACGGACAGACGGCTGTGGTTCGGATGTCAAGCTGGGCAGCTTGCATTCTAGGAAAAGAAGAGGGGCTAGAACCAACTGTGCAGATGACATGCCGCGACCGAAACCGTATTGCCCTCCAGATGGACATACTGGGTGTTTCCGCCCTGGGTATAAACAATTTGCTATGTCTTACTGGTGACCACCAAGTTTTTGGGAACCACCCTATGGCCAAGGGGGTTTGGGACCTCGATTCTATGCAGCTCATCAAGATGGTTAAGGACATGAGAGATGAGAAGAAGTTCCAGTGTGACGATGAGATGGACATGGGACCAAGGCTCTTCATCGGGGCTGCAGCCAACCCCTTCGCCGATCCCTTCGAATTCAGGGTGCTTCGGTTGGCCAATAAGGTGGCCGCAGGCGCCGACTTCATACAGACCCAGATTATCTATAATGTAGATAAATTCGCCAAGTGGATGGAGGCAGTCAGGGAGAAAGGCCTTCATGAACAGGTCAAAATCCTCGCGGGGGTAGCTCCCATAAAATCCATTGGTGCAGCCCGCTACATGCAAAAGAAAGTCCCCGGCATGGATGTTCCTGAGGAGATTATCGATCGACTGAAGGGCGTACCTAAGGAGGATGTTTCCAAAGAAGGAATTAAGGTTTGCGTGGATATCATTAACCAGGTACGCGAGATCAAGGGAGTCGCTGGAATACATTTGATGGCTATTGAATGGGAGGAGGTAGTCCACGAAATCGTGGAACAAGCGGGATTGTTGCCCCGACCTCAAGTATCGTAAGAGGCCAGTAGAGATTTCTCGCTCAGACAAGAAAGCCTTGCAGGCTTTGACAAAAATATCGAGATATGATTATATATTATACGTTGGCTGACTGAAGATGGATTAGGCGGTAATCCTTTTCTAGGCCATGAACCCCATGAAAACACACAAGTCTAGTGCGAGCGCCTCAAGCAAAGCCCAAAGGTCAACGGGTAATCCATATTAAAACCAACAGGGAGGTACTGAATGGTTCCGGATGAGTTGAAGCAGCACATTGGGAAAATCGATCCGCCGCATGTCAGGGAGGTCGAGAGAGGAGCTATAAGGAGATATGCCGATGCTGTAGGGAATGGTAATCCTCTCTACTTCGATGAGGAGTATGCCAGCGAATCAAGGTATGGCACTATCATCGCCCCGCCAGGCTTCTTCGGCTGGTCTATGCAATCCGTCCCTTCGTCAGAAGGGATAATTGGCCTCATGACGGCCATGATCAACGCAGGCTACTATCGAATACTGGACGGCGGGATGTCGTACGAGTTCTTTCTGCCCGTACGCGCGGGCGACATTGTGATAGCAAGCCCGAAGGTTAAAGACGTAAACGCTAAAGAAGGCAAGAGCGGCACTATGATGGTCTGTGACTTCGAGACGACCTACCTTAACCAGAACGGAGACCTGGTGGCCAAAGCATATCAAACCCTTATTGGCCGTTAACTCTAACCTTGTGGAGGAAAAAAATGGTAAAAGAACAGATATGTTGGGAAGATGTCGAAGTGGGTTACGAATTGCCCACCCTCGAGAAGATCGCCCACTCACTGATGTTAGTGAAATGGGCAGGGGCCAGTGGTGATTTCAATCCGCACCACTATGAAGAGGCCTTCGGCCAGTCACAAGGAACCGATGGAACCATAGTCCACGGCCTGCTCAAGCACGCGTGGTTGATCCAGTTGGTGACCAACTGGATGGGCGATGAGGGCTTCATGAAGAAGTTCTCCTGTCAATACCGTGGAATAGACTATCCACGCAAGATGAAGACCATGAACGAACCGCAGGATGGAGATACCTGGCAGTGCAAGGGTAAGATCACCAACAAATATGTGGACGGCGATGACCATTGCGTGGACCTGGAGATCGGCGTGGTCAACGGCAAGGGCGAGGTAACCACCCCCGGTAGCGCCACAGTAATCCTTCCGTCAGGAGAATGGCAACTCGATAATTAAGGAGTATAGACGAAGAATGGCGAAAAGAAAGCTTCACACAAGAATCTGTGATGTGCTCGAAATTGAGTACCCCGTAATCCAGGCCGGCATGGGCGGGTTTTCCGACCCGCCGCTGGTCATCGCCGTATCGGAGGCCGGCGGACTGGGCACCCTGGGAGCCGCCGTCTACGAACCCGATACTCTAGACGAAGCGATCAGGGAAATCCGAAAAGGGACAAACAAGCCCTTCGCAATCGATCTTCTTCTGCCCGACAGCTTGAAGGACATGGAGGGGATTAGCAAAGAAGGGCTCATGAAATACATCCCCGACGACTATTTCGAGTACTTGAAGGAACTGAAGAAGAAGTTCGGTGTCCCGGATGATTTTCACAGCACACGCGGAGGCGCACTATGGACATCCGAAGGAACTAAGTCATTGATACAGGTCTGTCTGGACAACAAGGTTCCCGTACTCGCTGCCGGTCTGGGCAGGCTGGGTTGGTTAATGCCCGAGTGCCGCTCGAGGGGAATAAAGACCATTGCCATAGGTGCCAACGTAAAGATGGCATTGAAGCATGTCGAAGACCGGGTCGATGTCATTGTTGCTCAAGGGTTCGACGCTGGCGGGCATACCGGTAATATCGGCACACTAGCTGTGGTACCTCAGATTGTGGATGCCGTGAAACCGATCCCCGTAGCCGCCGCTGGCGGCATCGCCGACGGCAGAGGACTGGTCGCTGCCCTGGCATTGGGTGCAGAAGGAGTATGGTGCGGCTCAATGTTCCTGCTCTCCCCCGAAGCCACGTTTACTGAAGGCCAGAAGGATAGGGTCATCGCCGCCACCGAGCGCGATGCCGTTATCACCAAAGCTATCAGTGGCAAGACACTGCGCCAGCTCAGGACACCATTCACCGAGATCTGGGATAAGGGGCCCAAGCCACCACTGGGCTGGCCGTTCCATAACCTGCTGACGCTTGATATTGTAGACTATGCGTACCAGCATCAGGACCAGAAAGAGTTCGATGAGATATTGGTAACCCCGGCCAGCCAGGCCACAAGGCTTCTTAACCGAAGGCGGACTGCCAAGCAAATAATCGACGACATGGTCGAAGAGGCAGTTCAGATCCTGGAAGAAGGCCTTCCGAAGGTAGCGGAATGGAAGTAGAACCAACCTAGAAGGAACTGGCGGCAGTTGAGAAGAAAAGAGTGGCTTCTCAGATTGAGAAGCCACTCTCATATTTCGGCTTTCAGCGTGCTATGCTCAACCTACAAGCCCGCTATACAGCAACTGACGGTCGCAGTGGCAGGGAAGCCGCCCAGATTATGGGTAAGTCCCAACTTAGGATCCTTCAATTGCCGCTCACCACACTTGCCCTGAAACTGCTTATAGCATTCGTACATCATCCTCAGCCCACTTGCGCCGATCGGGTGTCCGAAGGACTTCAGCCCACCGTCCGTCTGAACGGGCAAGCCACCCGTTAACTCAAAGAACCCAGAGTCAATATCTTCCTTGACCCTGCCCCTGGGACTGAACTCGAGGTCCTCCATAATAACAGCTTCCGTGATGCTGAAGCAGTCGTGAACCTGGGCCATACTGATCTCCTCACGAGGGTTCTTTATCCCCGCCTCAGCAAACGCCGCCTTCCCGGCATGCACAGTCTCATACACACTGGTAAACTCAAAGTCAGTTTGACACCAACCCTGATTCTGCCCCACTGATATCTGCAGCGCCTTAATGTATACAGGATCATCACGGAAATTCTTGGCCATATCAGCACGACAGAGGATCGCTGCCGCTGCACCGTCGGTAACGCCGCAGCAGTCAAACAGTCCCAGGGGCCAGGCGATAATTGGTGCTGCTAGCACCTGGTCTATCGTCACCTCTCGACGCAGATGCGCCTTGGGATGCATAGC
>DAOUTY010000069.1 GCA_030668425.1 Chloroflexota bacterium | reverse complement strand
ACAAGAACAAGCGTCACACCATTGAGGCCGTCGTCGACCGGCTGGTCACAGGGGACGAGGAACAGACGGGGCGCATCTCCGACTCCGTGGAGACAGCGTTAAAGCTGGGTGCCGGAGTGGTGGTGATATCGATTGTCGACGGAGAGGAACTCCTGTTCTCAGAGCACTTCGCCTGCGTCCACTGCGGAATCAGTCTTGGCGAGATCGAACCACGAACATTCAGCTTCAACAGTCCTCACGGGGCCTGCCCGGTGTGCACCGGACTGGGAGTAAAACTGGAAATAGACCCTGAACTGGTCATCCCCAACAAAGAACTGACTATCGCCGAGGGCGCTGTCCGCCCCTGGTCCCGGACAACCTCTATCACCTCCTGGTATTCCAGCATGCTGGAATCCGTAGCCCGCAAGTATGGCTTCTCGGTTCACGTACCAGTCAAGAACCTCACCCAGGACCAGCTCAACATCACCCTTTATGGCAGTGGCGGTCAGTTGGTAACCGTGAAGCATGAAACCCAGCTTGGGCGAGCTTATCAGTGGGATGCATCCTTCGAGGGCGTAATCCCCAACCTCGAACGGCGTCACCGGGACACCGAGTCAGACTACGTGCGCGCTGAAATCGAGCGCTACATGAGATCAAAGCCCTGCCTCGTCTGCAAAGGGCAGCGACTCAAGCCCGAATCCCTGGCAGTGACTGTCAGCGACGTGAACATCTCCTGTGTAACCTCGATGTCTATCGAGCAAGCCCTTGAGTGGACCAAGAAGCTCGATGGTTCAGCAGATGACGGGCACCGGCCCGTGCTCAACAGCAGAGAGCAGCTAATAGCACGCCAGATTCTGAAGGAGATTCGATCCCGTCTGGGCTTTATGATGAATGTAGGGTTGGATTACCTGACACTGGACAGGGTGGCCGGCAGCCTCTCGGGTGGAGAGGCAGAGCGAATCCGCCTGGCGACCCAGATCGGGAGCGGCCTCATGGGTGTGCTCTACATCTGTGACGAGCCCACCGTCGGCCTCCATCCGGCCGATGGCTCCAGGCTCATCGAGACCCTGAAGGGGTTGAGAGACCTGGGCAACACATTGCTCATCGTGGAGCACGATGAGGCCATGATGCGCGCTGCTGACCATATCATCGATATGGGGCCAGGCGCTGGCGAACGCGGAGGGCATGTAGTGGTCAGCGGTACACTGGATGATGTTATGTCTAGTCCTCAGTCGCTAACAGGCCAGTATCTAAGTGGCACCAAAGAGATCCCCCTTCCCCAGAAACGGCGCACCAACTCGGGCAAGGCACTGATAATCAAGGGTGCCAGGCAGAATAACCTCCGTAACATCGATGTGCAAATACCGCTGGGGCTGTTCGTCTGCGTTACCGGCGTATCGGGCAGCGGCAAGAGCACGCTGGTAGACGAGATCTTACATAAGAAGCTGGCCCATATCCTGTACAGAGCGAAGGATTTGCCCGGTGAGTGTGACGGTATCTCAGGGGTAGAGCACATCGACAAGGTGGTGAATATCGACCAGTCCCCTATCGGGCGCACCCCCCGCTCGAACCCCGCTACCTACACCGGCGCTTTCACCCCTATTCGCGAGCTCTTCGCCACCGTGCCCGAGGCCAGGATGCGGGGCTATCGGCCAGGGCGCTTCTCCTTCAATGTCAAGGGGGGTCGCTGCGAGGCCTGCGGCGGCGAGGGCTACAATCATATCGAGATGCAATTCCTCCCCGATGTGACCGTTCCCTGCGAGGTGTGCAAGGGGAAACGCTACAACCGGGAGGCACTGGAGATTAAGTTCAAGGGCAAGAATATCGCCGAAGTGCTCCAGATGAGTGTCGAGGAAGCATGTCTCTTCTTCGAGCACTTTCCCGCGATCAAGTCCAAGCTCTCCACCCTGAAAGACGTGGGACTGGGCTACATCCGGCTGGGCCAGCCCGCTACCACCCTCTCCGGGGGCGAAGCGCAACGCGTGAAGCTATCTAGCGAGCTTTCGCGTCGCTCCACGGGTAGAACACTCTATATACTCGATGAGCCCACCACCGGCCTGTCGTTCGAGGACATAGCTGCCTTACTTCGAGTATTGCAGCGTCTCGTCGATGGGGGTAATACGGTGATCCTTATCGAGCACCAGCTTGACCTGATTAAGTGCGCCGACTATATTATTGACCTCGGCCCCGGCGGCGGTGACCGTGGGGGCTGGGTGGTGGCTACAGGCACACCAGAGGAAATCGCCCGGGTTGAATCCTCCTATACAGGACAGTACTTAAAGAGGCTGCTTGAAAAGCAACAGGACAGGCTGGAGATAGTACAAACAGGGGGAGGCTCGTAATGGTCAAAGATGTGTCACAACCGTTTTCGGGGATAGCGACGGGTAAGTTCAACAAGAGGACATATAGGGGCTTCGGCGAATTCTTTGCTGACATGCTCTTCCTAACAAAGAACATGAGACAAGTCCGCAGGATAATGAGCGGAAAAGTCATACCTGGTGCCTTCAGGGAAAGGCTTATGCTGGCGGTGGTCTCGGTATATGGCTGCCGCTATTGCTCCTGGGCTCATACCAGGGAGGCGCTGCGGAGCGGGGTTGATAAAGACGAGATCAGCAGTCTCCTCGCTGGCAGCGTGGACGATTGTCCCCAAGATGAGGCGGTCGCGCTGCTCTATGCTCAGCACTGGGCCGATTCCGACACACGCCCAGACCCCGAAGCGTGCGCACGGCTGGAGCAGGCCTACGGTGCTGAAAAGGCCGGGATGATAAATCTGGTGTTGCGTATCAACCGGGTCGGCAACCTTTCGGGCAACACCTGGGACCGCTTTCTCAATCGCATCTCCTTCGGAAGGTGGGGGAAGACGAGTCAAGTGAATTCATCGTAGAATGGGAACCACAAACCATTTCAAGGAAGTGTGTGTGATATGCGAATACAGGACAAGGTAGCAATCGTAACAGGCGGGGGAAGTGGCATCGGACAGGGTATCTGTTACCGTCTCGCTGAGGAGGGCGGCGTGGTCGCCATTTTCGACATTGACTTCGAGGCAGGGCAGAGCACCGCTCATGAAATAGAGAAGTCAGGCAGCAAGGCTCTGGTCCTCAAAGTCGATGTTGCCAGGGCAGAGGAAGTAAACGCTGCCGTGAAGGAGGTCATCTCCGCTTTCGGCAGGATAGATATCCTGGTGAACAATGCTGGTGTAAGCTTATTGTCTTCCGTTGCCAAAATGTCAGAAGAGGTATGGGACCAGACCATCGACGTGAATCTGAAGAGCGTTTTCCTCTGCTGCCGGGCTGTAATTCCTCACATGAAGGAACACCGCTACGGCAAAATCCTCAACATCTCTTCAATTCTCGGTCTCACGGGAAGTCCCGCCAGGGCGCACTACAGCGCAGCTAAGACAGGGGTAATCGGGCTCACCCGGGGGCTAGCCACGGAACTGGGTCCGCACAATATAAACGTAAACGCTATAGGCCCCGGCATCATTGATACTCCTATGCTAGAGCGGGATACTGGCTCAGACTTGCGCGAGCGTCTGCGAGGGGGTGTGCCGCTGCGGCGCTTCGGTATCCCTCTCGACATAGCCAACGCTGCCCTGTTTCTGGTGAGCGACGAGGCCTCGTATATCACCGGGCAATGCCTCTTCGTCTGCGGCGGCTGGAGCGCATCAGCAGGTCTGGCCTAGCACAAAATACCTCTCCCTCGATGGGAGAGGTCAGGACGTAGGGTGGGTGAAATGAAATGGAACCCACCTTCTAGGCATTCAGCTATAAGCGATCAGCTTTCAGCTAATTGGTGGGTTTCGCTCCGCTCTACCCACCCTACACGTCTAACTCCCTCCCCCCAGGGGAGAGGGGATTGTGGGGAGGAGACGTACCTACTTAGGTTGTGCTGTTTTCTGAGGTTCTAGATGAATCAACCATTTGCAGGCATAAGACCCAGTACATAAGACGGTATCCAGCAATTCCGCATTGACATCATGTCCAAATAGAATCCGAAAATAAGTTTCTCTAGCACTCTTACCGCATTGACAAAGATCAGAGCACGATTGTCCTAAATCTATGTTGCTCAGTATTGGACACCAACACTGTCCATTGACAACTGCTTCATCGTAAATAAGATTATCTTTTCGTTCATATCTTCTACAGCCTTGAAAAGCAACCTGCGAATCGTCCAGAAAGGTATCCAAGTCTGTATCCGTATTTATGTTCCTATATTCAAGAAACATATGACAACATGTTTTCCCTATCTCTTGTAAGCAAGCATCCCTTAACTGATCATCAAGATAGAGATGAACTATCCCCTTTACAGCACCCAAGGTAATAGATTTGGCATGTCGCTCTTTCAGATTAGAATCGAAGTAATTATTGAGTAGCAGGTTAAAAGGCTGGGATTCAAGAATCCTCCTGTAGAACTCCTGCTCTGCCACTTCATCTTCCCAAAACATCACCAACTCTCCTGCACGAACACCCCTGGCATAATACTATGCCGTAAATCTAGAAAAATGATACTGGAAGCAAAGATCAAAGTCAATATTACTAGTACAAGTTCCAATGATCTTGCCAGAGGGGATTGTGGGGATGTATCGTGGCAGTATAGAGGATTAGGTGACATCCTTCTTCTTTTTATATTTCATCACTGATTTTATTAGTTTGCCAAACTGTTTATCTTTCTGTCTTTTTTCCAAATATGACATCTCATTATAAGCGGATTCTTTATTCATTTTTATGTAATTCTGATAGCGTCCTCCGGGAATTATTCCGTCTTGTACCGCAGCCAATACCGCGCATCCCTCCTCCCCTGTATGAGTGCAATCATTGTAGCGACATTGATCTGATAACTCCGCTATTTCACTAAATGTACCGTGAAGGCCTGATTCTACAGAGATATTTCCGAGCTCACGCATGCCAGGTGTATCTATGACCATTGCACCGTTTTCTATAATAATCAACTGCCGACGCGCAGTAGTATGTCTTCCCTTTCCATCCTTTTCCCTGACCGTTTGTGTTTCAAATACGTCATCATTTATCAGATTATTCAACAGAGTGGTCTTACCAACACCTGATGACCCTAGCAGACAATATGTTTTCCCTGGAATCAGTAGTTCTTTTACCCTATCCAAATCCGAATAATTTTTATTACTGAAAGCCACTACCTGAATACTCGGCATCACTTGATGAATATCAGATTTCTTCTTATCCATTTCATCAGGAGTTAATAAATCACTTTTACTCAATAACACGACAGGATGAATATCATTTTCATTTATCATGACCAGATATCGTTCTAATCGTCTGATATTGTAGTTTGAGTCGAGCGATTGGATGATAATGGCAGTATCGATATTAGCAGCGATTAATTGGAATGCTATTTTCTTACCCGATGTTTTTCTAGCTAATAATGATTTTCTTGGAACAATTCCATGAATGATAGCAAATGACTCATCGTTAAAAAACTGCACATATACCCAGTCACCTACTGCGGGATAATCCAGAGGTGAATCAGCATCGAATGTAAGTTTACCAGATACCTCCGCAAATAAATCACTCTTTCCATTATTAACTATATAGCTATTCTTATGAACAGTAATAACTCTTGCTATGTGATAATCAGCTAATTTGTCAGAGTCAGTTTTGTCTTGAAACCACTTATTGAAACCTAACTTGTCAATGTTCATTTATTAAAAACCTTCTCCTGTCGACAAAGATTTACAGGAAAATGAACTCCATGAATCTCCACAAATCGGCTTATGATAATACCACGCATAAACGGTAGTAACAATCATAAACGTATATTTAGTATGACCCAGATTCTCCCGATTCCCCCTACCACGTTTGAGGGGAACGCAAATTCGCATACAAGGCTTAGTGGCGACTTTTATGTCAAGAGGGGGGCGGGATGCTCTGCCTTGCCGTAGAGCTGCCACGCTTGCCATCTGAGATGCGGACTATGCAGACTGAATCTTGCCTTTATGTCTAGTTGTGGCAGACGGCAATCCTGGCAATTCGCCGCCTTGGAGACTCGTGGCGGTGGCTGACTGGCATTTGAGTGTCGTTGACATTTTGTGTGTCATGTCGTTAGAATGACATATCTGTAGCCCGTTTAACTCTACTAAATAAAGAAGGGGGATGGCGGCACTACAGACTCACCAAATGCGGGTGTAACTCAGTGGTAGAGTATTTGCTTCCCAAGCAAAGAGTCGTGAGTTCGAATCTCATCACCCGCTCCAGCTGAATCCGAGGTTGGCCTACCCCCAATATCTCCACAGACACAGTAAGCGGTAAAAAGTCGAACTGCAGGGGTTTTGCATCTTTTTGTTCCATTTGTATTAACCTGTAATAAATATTGAGTTCATATTCCCTTTAGTATGGGACGATTTTGGATTATAATCTAATCCTGTTTCAATGTTGACGCACTTCCTTCGTACCAGGCCCGTATCTTCCTGGATGAACACTGTCTATACATTTAGTGGCAGGCCCAAGGTGACGGACGCCGCTGGGCGATTTTCGGGGATTCTCACGGGGCTTGACAGCCGTGGGGCAGGGTTCTATCATCAGCGCAGACGGCAAGGAGGGCTGGACATGGCCTTATCAAGAGTTGGCATGGGAAATCCCCGTCAGTATATGAACGAGGAAGCCCACAGGGTGGCCAAGGAGTTCCTCTCTGTGAGTGAACAGTGATCTTATACTTGCTGGGCAAGATTGCCAGCTTTGTATTTCTCAGACTCCCTCTCAGGCAGGGCTATGCTTTAGCCCGTGTTCTCAGCTACATTGTCTATCTTGCCTGGCCCCGGGGAAGAAACTGCCTCAGGGAGAACATGAGGTATGTCCTCGGCAATGATGCCCCCAAGAGAGATATAGATAGGCTGGCAAAAGAGTCCTTTTCCAACTACGCTAAGTATCTTGTTGATTTTATCCGCCTGTCCACTGTGAAGCCAGAGGACATAAAGAAAAGGGTGACCATTCAAGGCTGGGATAATATAGAAGAGGCGTTGAGAGAGGGAAGGGGGGCGATCCTCGTCGGCTTCCATGCGGGAGATTGGGACATGATGGGCGCCGCAATCGCCCAACGTAACTACCCCCTGAGTATCATAGGCAAGAGGAATCTCTCAGCGAGGCTCAATGAGTTCGTGCGAAGGCGACGTTTGGGGAAGGGGATGGAGGTTGTTCCCATGGATAGTATGGAGAACAAGGTAGGGAGGATGGTGCAAGTGCTGCGCCGCAACGAACTCCTCGCCATGGCGATCGACATAACCGGGGCGGACAAGAGTGTGGCAGTGAGTTTTTTCGACGCTATCACCAAAGTGCCCCGGGGAGCGGCAACATTGGCGCTGAGGACCGAGGCCAAGGTCATCCCCGTAAGCTCAGTGCGTCTTCCCGATAACTCCCTCCTTGGCTTCATCGGGGAACATATCCATTTCCAGCCGAGTGGCGATGACAGGAAGGACATTCAAGCGTTGACGCAAAGGATTATGAACTCCTTGGAGAGCTTCATCAGCCAATATCCTGCCCAGTGGTATATGTTTCGCCGCATGTGGCTCGAAGAAGCTATGGAAGTAGCTAATGTTGAAGCGATGCCTTACGGGATGGGATCAACGGCAGAGTAATTCAGATTTCAATGATATTCTTCATGGGTGAAATTTGGTCTGGGAAGATATCATCGCCGCTCGCTCCACCTCAAGGGATACAATTGTTCCCAAGCTGAGGCACTCGGCTGCCCTCGCCCAGGGCACCAGTCGCTACCGCATCCCCCGACTTACCGAGCATGTGGAGACCAACCTCCGGCTGATGGAAAGCATCCTGGGGGCAAAGCCCGAGATAGGAAAAAACCTGATAGTAGAGATCGAGGGCATTTATTCCACTGCAATGCAGGCTGTGCTAGCCGCGCTTAAGAAGGAGCCAATCACGCTCCTTTACGCTATCTGTGCGGAATACAAATCAAGCAAGGAACCCGTGCCTGATCATCATCTTCATGTTTCAGGATACTTGAAGGAGGTCGCATTGCGGGCACTGCTGTCAACAGGGCTGCTTGAGCGACAGCCTGGTGGCAGGTTATCTATTTACTCCTACAAACCGACACAGGCCGGCATAAAATACTATCGAATACTGGTCGATGAGAGCTGGGGAGGTAAGTAATGGACCACTTTAGCGGTGGTACAATAACTGAGGGCAGGTTATTGAACTTGGCACTAGAGGTGCTATACTATGCACAGCTTGGTCATTCCTGGCTCAAGGCCTATATGTAATGAGCTTCAACAAACTACCGGGACTTCAAATAGGCGATTTGGTAGCGAGCATTCCAATTATTCAAGGAGGAATGGGTGTAGGCATTTCCCTATCGAGTCTAGCATCGGCTGTTGCCAATGAAGGCGGGATCGGAGTTATTGCTTCTGCCATGATTGGTATGCTTGAGCCCGACTTTGCGAAAGATCCTGGCGAAGCAAACGTGAGAGCCTTACGTAAAGAGATACAGAAAGCAAGGGGGCTT
>DAOUTY010000004.1 GCA_030668425.1 Chloroflexota bacterium | reverse complement strand
CGCCTGTTAGAGGAATGCGGCTGTGAGATCGTCAGGGTAGCGGTGCCTGATATGGATGCGGCGCAGGGCCTTGTGGAAATAAAGAAGGCGGCGTCAATTCCCATTGTAGCTGACATTCACTTCGATTACCGCCTCGCGCTGGCAGCGCTGAAGGCCGGTGTTGATGGTCTGAGGTTGAACCCGGGCAACATCAGCGACCGACATCAGATTGCTGCCGTGGTCAGTGCTGCCAAGGAGAGGGAAGTCCCGATACGTGTGGGGGTTAATGCTGGCAGCTTACCCAAGGCATCGGCTCAGGAGGCTTCAGTGGTGGAGCGCATGGTTGATGCCGCGCTTGAAGAGGTTCGCTTATTGGAGAGCCTGAACTTCGAGTTGATCAAGGTATCGGTGAAGGCTTTCGATGTGCCAACGACCATCGAGGCATATGAAGCGATTGCCCAAAAGATACCATACCCCCTGCATCTGGGTATCACTGAGGCCGGGTTGCCCCGGACAGGATCAATCCGCAGCGCAGTTGGGCTGGGAGTCCTGCTCTACGAGGGTATTGGCGATACCATCAGGGTGTCGCTGACCACGGGAGATGCCTGTCAGGAGGTCGAGTGCGCCTACGAGATACTCAAGTCGCTGAAGCTCCGGGAGCGGGGCCCTGTACTGGTTAGCTGCCCCTCCTGTGGACGCTCTGAGACCGAAATCGTAAAACTGGCTGAAGATGTCGAGGAGAGGCTCCTAAAGGTCAAGAAAGCGATTAAGGTGGCTGTGATGGGATGTGTGGTTAATGGCCCGGGCGAGGCCAGGGATGCGGATGTAGGCATCGCCTGCGGCAAGGGGAAGGGAGTGCTTTTCAGGAAGGGAGAGAAGGTGCGGACGGTGGAGGAGGCAGATTTCCTGGAGGCGTTGATGGCAGAGGTGGAGGCGTGGTCAAATAGCAACCGGATAGATCCAATATCTAATCATTAAATCGTTCTTGAAACACTCGGAAGGGGTAAGTAAAAAGTGCGCCTATCTAAAATGTTTGGCAAGACCCTGCGTGAGGTGCCGTCGGAGGCGGAGACCGTAAGCCACCAGCTTCTACTGAAGGCGGGGATGATACACCAGGTGGCTTCGGGAGTCTATGCCTATCTGCCTGTGGCATGGCGGGTGCTGCGCAAGATAGAGCAGATAATCCGCGAGGAGATGAACGCTGCCGGTGGGCAGGAACTGAGCATGCCCGTTCTACAGCCCTTCGAGGTGTGGGAGGAGAGTGGGCGTGATCTCGCTTTTGGGAAAGGGCTGTTTACCTTACATGACCGCCGTGAGCGGAAGCTCGCGCTAGGCCCTACCCACGAGGAGGTAATTACCGACCTTGTCCGCCGTAACGTAAAGAGCTATCGGGATTTGCCATTGATGCTTTACCAGATTCAGACCAAATTCCGTGACGAACCCCGTCCCCGAGGTGGGCTGGTAAGAGTCCGTGAATTCATTATGAAAGACCTCTATAGCTTTGATGTTAATGAGGAAGCCCTTGATGTAAGCTACAAGACGATGCTACAGGCTTATAAGAATATCTATGCGCGGTGCGGTCTTGAAACCGTGGTGGTAGAAGCCGACAGTGGAGCTATAGGGGGCAAGGACTCTCATGAATTCATGGTGATAGCGGAAACAGGAGAGGACGAGGTTATATACTGCAGTGGCTGTGACTATTCAGCCAATGTGGATAAGGCGACGTGTGCCAAATCGAATCCCTCGGAAGAAGCGCTCATGACTCTGGAGGAGGTAGCAACGCCCGGTGCCAGGACTATCGAGGAGGTAGCCAGCTTCCTCGGTGTGCCCAAAGACTGTACTCTTAAGGCTGTTTTCTACATGGTGGACGGTGAACTCGTATTTGTCACAATAAGGGGCGATCTCGAAGTGAACGAGGTTAAGCTCAGGAACGCCCTCAAGTGCTCTGATCTCAGGTTGGCCAATGACGAAGAGGTGCGGGATGCAGGGCTGGTAGCTGGATCGGCATCTGCGATAGGTCTCAGCGGAGTTAAGGTCATCGCTGATGACTCGATAACCCTGGGGCGAAACTTTGTTGTAGGTGCCAATAAGGCTGACGCCCATTTCAAGAATGCTAATTATCCGCGAGACTTCAAGGTGGACTTAATAACGGATATTGCGCTGGTTTCAGCAGGACATCTATGTGCTGAATGCGGTGGCGAGCTGTTATCGACAAGAGGGATTGAGGTTGGCCATATCTTCAAGCTGGGTACCGTGTTTAGTGAAAGGCAGGGGGCATTCTATCTTGACAGGGATGGCAGTCAGAAATCCATTGTTATGGGGTGCTACGGTATTGGAATAGGTCGGCTATTGGCAGCAGCTATAGAGCAAAATCATGATGAGAAGGGCATCATCTGGCCTGTCTCGCTTACACCGTATCATGTTTATCTGTGTGGCCTGGATATGGAGAATGGAGTGGTGGACTCCGCTGCGGAGAAGCTCTACAGCGAACTTGAGAGGAAGGGGTTTGAGGTGCTCTTCGACGATCGTATCGAATCGGCTGGAGTCAAGTTCAATGACGCTGATCTTCTGGGCGTTCCGGTACGAATAATTGTGAGCCAGCGCACCCTGAAGTCGAACAGCGTTGAAGTAAAACTGCGCAGGGATAAGGAAACCGAGCTTGTGCCACTGGAGGAAGTGGAGAAAAAGCTTACAACTTTGTTAAGATGACAACGGCCAGCTGCGTTACATCGCGTCCGATCATTGACAAATGAAGCTGTTGGTGATAGCATCTATATACGGAGCCACGAGGCGCCGAGTCGGCCCAGAGGAGGTGCACTATGAGGCTTCACGGATTGTTTGGAGTATGGCAGACTGATAAGTGACGCCCTGCCGAGAGGCGGGGCAGGCCGAGACCTCGAGTTCGGCTTGAGGGAGTTGAAAGAAGGCCGATCTAGTAAATAAGAGGCCACATTCGGTGCTAGACATCGAAAGGAAACCGGACTCGAAAGCGAAGAAATCAAAAGAAACAAGCAGTGGAGGGCACTTCTAAAAGTGTCCTCCACCTTATTAATGGGTATGATTGACCGAAGGCTTAAAGGTATATTGATTAGGATATATAGGCTCGGGGGAACCAACGTATCGGTTGGATAAAAACCCAGTTTGCTGTTGCCCCTGATCTTGATAGGGCGGGCTTATAATGAGCCCAATGTGGGCTTGACAGGGCATTCCTATGAGATTATCATCTGTGCTAATAATTTGAGAGTGTAATGATTAACGTCAGATATTGAAAAAACTCTGGCGTAAGAATAACAGCCCTAGCAGGGGCTAGGCACGAAGGAGGACATATGACCACGGATGCATCGCCATCGTCTTCGCTGTGGAACAGGATGGTACGTGCTGCCCAGTTGGATGTGAATCTATATGAGGAAGTTGAAGCAGATGCCACGACAACCGGTCAGGCTTTTACTGTTGTACTGATCGTTGGTCTAGCTACGGGCATTGGGTCGGGCATAGGTGGGGTTATCGTGAATGACGCCCTTTGGTTCATATGGGGCCTTCTCATAGGTCTGGTAACCACTGTAGTGGGATGGCTTATATGGTCACTGTTCGCTTACTGGATAGGAACCAGGATATTTGCGGGTCCTGAGACGGAGGCCACGTACGGCCAATTGTTACGGACTCTGGGGTTTGCCCACTCGCCAGGATGCCTTAGGATATTCTCGTTCATACCGTTCCTAGGGGGACTAATCTCTTTTGCAGCGTCGGTGTGGTTCCTGGTGGCCGGTGTTATCGCTGTGAGACAAGCGCTGGACTTCACGACCGGGCGTGCCATCGCCACCTGCATTGTAGGATGGGTGTTATATATGCTGCTGGTATTCCTAATCACAGGGCTTGTGATTGGGGCGGGGGCTCTGTTTTAGACAAGTGCGGTCTATCAGTAGCTGAGGCGCCACGGTGTTTAGCTCATAAAGCATGCAAGTAGCCATTGGAGAAGGACATTGCTCTTGCTGACAATCTCACCTTATGATTCAGGTGTACAGAATGTAAAATCCCGGTGAAGGACATTGTTTTGGATTCGGACTTCGGATGTGATTGTACTGGACGAGTACTTGGGGTTGCATTCTAGCCTGAAAAGTGCTATACTTCGCGCACAATGATTTGGATTAAAGTGGGTTTCACCCACTTTTTTGTTGGTCGGAGTAAAGCGGTGTTAAAAAAGGAGGCCGGGCAAGATGAAGACTGATTTTCTGCTTGCCATTACCCAGCTAGCTGCGGAGAGAAACTTGCCCAAAGAGATAGTTTTCTCGGCGGTTGAGGCGGCGCTGGCCACTGCTTTTAAGAAGGACGAGATCGGAGCACGCCAGAACATTTCAGTAAAGATTCACCCGGTTAGCGGTGATGTTAAGGTTTATACTACCAAGGTCGTTGTGGAGGAGCCGACCGATACGTACCAGGAGATATCGCTAGCCGATGCCAGAAAGACAAAGAAAGATGTCCAATTAGACGAGTTGATTACTCTTGAGACCGCGGACTTCCATTCCGGGCGAATCGCAGCGCAAACTGCCAAGCAAGTAGTGTTACAGCGTCTTCGAGAGGCCGAGCGTGAGTTTATCTTTGGAGAATATGCCGACCGTGAAGGTGATATCGTCAGTGGCGTTGTGCAAAGAATAGAGCCGAGACAGGTTGTCATCGATCTGGGCAAAACTGAAGGTATACTTCCTGGCGCTGAGCAGGTCCGGAATGAGCGCTATCGCGTGGGACAAAGGCTCAAATTGTTCCTGTTGGAAGTAAATCGAACAAATAGAGGCCCAAGACTTATAATGTCGCGCTCCCACCCCAATCTAGTGCGCCGCCTGTTCGAGCTAGAAGTCCCTGAGGTTTTCAATGGGATCGTGGAACTCAAGGCAGTTGCCCGTGAAGCTGGCTATCGCAGTAAGGTGGCGGTGGCAGCAAAGCAAGAGGGGTTAGATCCTGTGGGCTCCTGCGTTGGGCTGAGGGGTGTGCGCATACAGAATGTGGTCAATGAGCTCAATAATGAACGCATAGATGTCATCCAGTGGGATGATGATCCCCAGGCATTCATAGCCAATGCACTGAGCCCAGCGCAGGTATTCAGTGTGAACATAAATCAAGAGGGGAACACTGCTGTAGTCGTTGTACCAGACAATCAGCTATCCTTGGCAATCGGTAAAGAGGGCCAGAATGCTAGGCTTGCAGCAAGGATCAGCGGCTGGCGGATTGACATAAAGAGTGCAAGCGCCGCTGAGGCGGAGAAGGCAAAACTAATACGGGAAGAGGCAGAGCCGGAGGTGTTGGCTGAGGAAGCGGTGGCAGTAGGTAAAAAGGCTGGAAAGCTGCTTGCTGCTATCCCTCTGGAGTTATACGAGATGTCCTTGGAACAGCTTGGTCTTTCGGCGCGTACCTTGAACTTGCTGCTCGGCGGTGGCATCACGAAGCTTGGGGAGGTTGTAGAAAGAAGCGATAAGGATTTGCTTGGGCTGAGGGGCTTTGGCCAGAAATCTCTGGCTGAGGTAAAGGAGCGCCTTGGAGCGCTTGAACGGCGTCCCGAGCCATCGGAAGAAGAGCTAGAGTTGCCGAGCTATGAAGTCAAGGTCGGTGTTGGGGAAGTTCTGGATTTGACTCAAGAAGTTAAGGGGATAGTAGAAGAGGAAGTCGAGTTAATCCCCTATACAGCACCTGCTGAGACAATAGAGCCCGAGAAACCGCAGCTTCGCTTTGCGGAGGATATTTTTGGCACTAAGGCTGCTGTAGTTGAAATTGCAGGCGGCAAGAAAGGCAAGAAAAGGAAGAAGACTTCACGAGAAGAGAAGATAGAGGATAGTAAGTCGAGGAAAGGGCGGAAGACACGTGACTTGGAAACGGACGATGGGTACGAAGATTTCTCAGAGGAGAGTGAGAGTTAGTGATGACAGTGTCCCACAAGCGTGTCAAGCATGTACCTGAACGTACATGCATCGCTTGCAGGCAGAGAAGGCCAAAGTGGGAACTGGTTAGGGTTGTGCGTACAGTGCCAGGCGGTTTAGAGATTGACACAAGAGGCAAGAAGGCAGGACGAGGCGCTTATATTTGCAAGCTGCAGGAATGCTGGGAGATCGGATTGAAAAGGAACAAGCTTGCACACGCTCTAAAGTCTGACATTATGGCAGAGCAGCATGCTGAACTTGTGGCGTATGGCAAGACTCTGCCTTCTGCTGCCGAGGAGAAGGAACTGTCGCCCTGAAGTCGGCGTCTAGGAGTTTGTGGATGAGGCAAAGATATGGACGAAGTAGAGGTAGAGCTAGAGGCACCAAGCGTGCTGCGAAGGCCGAAGCCCCTGGCGCTGGCAAGTCAGAACCTAGATCAAATGTTGTCATTCCCCCTGCGCTGACGGTAAAGCAGTTGGCGGATATTCTGGGAGTTAGCGGCATCGAGGTGATCAAGTATTTGATGCGAAACGGTATTATGGCCAACATCAACCAGGTCATCGACTTCGATAGCGCGGTAATTGTCGCAACTGAACTTGGCTGCGAAGCTACGGAGGAACCCCAAACCGCCGGAGGGGATGTCGAGAAGTACGACTTTAAGGAGGAGGATAGCGCAGCTCAAAAGCAGCGGCCTCCGGTAGTCACCATTATGGGCCATGTTGATCATGGCAAGACAAAACTTCTCGACACCATACGGGAAACTAACGTTGTCGACACCGAAGCTGGAAACATCACCCAGCACATCGGAGCCTACCAGGTCGAAGTTCATGGGCAAAAGATCACCTTCATTGATACCCCTGGCCACGAGGCCTTTACAGCGATGCGTGCCCGTGGAGCAAAGGTTACTGATATTGTAATTCTGGTTGTCGCGGCTGATGATGGTATTATGCCACAGACAGTGGAGGCCATTGACCATGTACGTGCAGCGGATGTGCCTATCGTGGTGGCTATTAACAAGATCGATAAGCCGGATGCTAATGTGGACCGTGTAAAGCAACAGCTTGCTGATAACAACCTCCTTATTGAGGAATGGGGGGGTGATATTGTCTGTGTTCAGGTCTCTGCTAAACGTGGGGACGGCATATCTGATCTTCTGGAAAACCTGCTTATCGTAGCTGAGGTTCAAGAACTCAGGGCTAATCCAGCACGGCCTGCTATTGGAGTGGTTATTGAAGCAAGCTTGGATAGCAGCAAGGGCTCTCTGGCTACCGTGTTAGTGCAAACCGGCACTCTAAACATCGGCAATAACGTTGTGGTGGGTGAGACTTGGGGCAAGATTAAGGCGATGTTTGATGACAGAGGCAGGCGGATAAGGGGGGCTGAGCCAGCTATGCCTGTCGAGGTATTGGGCCTAAACAGTGTTCCACAGGCGGGCGATCTTCTGACAGTGGTCAGCAGCGAGAAGGAAGGGCGGGCCGAGGCACAGCGCCGCCAGTCAGAGAGAGCGGGAATAAGTGTGTCTATGGCTCCCAGATTAAGCAATCTCTTCGCTCGGATGCAGGCAGGGCAGGAAAAAGAGCTGAATATTGTACTGAAAACTGATGTCCAGGGTAGTCTGGACCCAATAAGAATTTCTCTAGAGCGGCTTGGAAGCGATGAACTCAAGGTGAGGATTGTCCATTCCGATAGTGGTAATATCACCGAAAACGATGTCATGCTTGCTATTGCCTCCAAGGGGATTATCATCGGGTTTAACACTCGTCCGGAGCCAGGGGCGAAACTTCTTGCTGACCAGGAGGGCGTTGATATTCGTTGCTATGAGGTGATATATAAACTAGTTGAGGATGTCGAGAAGGCGCTAGTTGGCTTGCTGGAGCCGACCTACGTGGATGTCGTTGAGGGCCATGCCGAGGTAAGGGCTGTTTTTGCCGTTAGGCCTGTGAAGATAGCGGGTGCATATGTTACTGATGGGAAGTTCAGTCGCGGTGCACAGGCCAGGGTTCTTCGCGGTGGCGAGATTATCCACGAATCGTCTGTGTCCAGCCTGAAGCATTTCAAGGAAAATGTTCGGGAAATGGCAGCTGGATTTGAGTGTGGAATAGGTATTGAGGGCTTCTCAGCATTCGAAGTTGGCGATATCATCGAGTCCTACAGAAAAGAGAGGATGGGCTGAACGCGATCTAGAGCGGAGTGAAATGAGTACGCGGCGCATGGCCAGGGTCAATGATGTTATACGTAGAGAGATAAGTGAGCTACTAATGCGCGAGATCAGGGACCCCAGACTTAGCGGCTTATTGAGCGTAACCGAGGTGGATACTTCTCCTGATCTAAGAAGTGCTAAGGTCTTTGTCAGCGTTATGGGTTCTGAGGAGGAGAAGAAGCGAGTGGACCAAGGGCTCGCTGCAGCCTCTGGTTTTTTGCGTCGCGGCTTGGCTGAACGTGTCACGCTGCGCTATATTCCGGAACTGGTTTTCCATAGGGATGAGTCTATCGAGCGAGGGAGTCGCCTTCTTGAACTGATTGATGAGGTGGCTTCCAATGACAGTCCTGGTGAAGTGGACTAGAGGTGGCTATTGACGGGATTCTAAACCTGGACAAGCCCAAGGGGAAAACGTCATTTGAGGTTGTGGCTGTCGTCAGGAGATTGAGCGGAGAGCGGAGGGTGGGGCATGGTGGAACCTTGGATCCTGAAGCTACTGGTGTTCTTCCGATCTACCTTGGACAAGGGACCAGGTTGGTTGAATTCTTGGTTGACACAAGGAAGGTTTACCAGGCCGAGATCAAATTAGGGATATCCACAGATACCTATGATGCTACGGGCAGGATCGTTGGGGGAGGGGATACCACAGCGCTAACTAGAGAAGATGTAGAGGTTGCCACATACTCTTTTAAGGGTTCTGTAGAGCAGGTCCCTCCTATGTACAGCGCTGTCAAGCATCAGGGTGTACCACTTTACCGCTGGGCCCGAGCTGGGATCGAACTGCCGAGAAAAACAAGGAAGGTTGAGTTCTACCGTATTGAGGTATTGGAATGGCGTCCTCCTTTGCTAAGTTTGGAGGTGGAGTGCAGTAAAGGGACTTATATACGTTCTTTGGCTCATGATTTAGGGGCAAAGCTGGGATGTGGTGCCCATCTCAGCAATCTGGTCCGCATTAGTAGCGGGCCTTTTCACATTAAGGACGCGATCACAATTTCCGAGGTCGAGAGTGCCTTTAAGAGCAACCGATGGACTGAGCTTATCCATTCCATCGATATCGCTGTTTATCATTTGCCGGCCGTGACTGTTACTGACGACGAGGAGTGTTCAATAGTCAACGGACGCCCGCTTATGTTGGTGAAACAGGACAGCCCGTCCGAGGGACAGTGCAGGGCTTATTCTCGTGATGGGCGCTTTCTCGCTATTCTTTCCCGCGATGAGGAGGGGGAGTGCTGGAGGCCAAAGAAGGTTTTTGCGAAAGGACTTACCAAAGCTTGACATTTCCTATCGCAGATGTGTATATTCTTACCAACTGGAGAGGGGGTGCCAGAGTGCAGGCGTATTGCTTTAAGTGCAGAAAGAAGGTTGACATACAGAGCCCGGCGAATGTAACACTAAAGAACGGTAAGGCCGCAACAAAAGGTAAATGCGGTAAGTGTGGTACAACGGTATTTAGAATCGGCAAAGGCTAGCTGTCGAGTCGCGAAATTCCAAGGAAGCTCACTTTGCGAGCAGCTTGTTCATAAGAGTGAGAGGATTGTGCTGGAGCGCATCTGAAATTTCGTTATTAGTGAGTGCGGCGGCAGCGGCGACAGAATGAGCCAGCTCTGAGGTGAGCAGGTCGAGTTCGGTGTGAGCGTCTGAGTTGATGAGGAGCTTAGCTCCGGCAAGGCGGGCAACCTGAGCAACGTGTTGGTTAGTCGAAGAGTGAAGGCTCCGTGCTGTTATTTCGAGGTCGATGTCATTGGCAGCTGCTAGTTTTGCTTCTTCGAGAGTTATTAATCCAGGATGTGCCAGGATATCAACATGCGGGGAATTTACTGCAGCCAAGTTTGTACCTTGCTCAACGGGTTCTGTAGTGGTTTCACCGTGAATTACCACAATTTTGGCACCGATCTCCTTGGCTTTTTTTGCAGCTTCTGCGATCGCTGCTGCCGGGAGGTGGGTAAGTTCGACGCCAGGGATAGCGACTATGCCCCAATGTTTTTCTGCCAGGGCGCAATCTGTGGTAATCTCGTTAATCAGCCTTTCTAGATATCCGATACCGACATGGTCAGTGATTGCAATTGCACAGTAATTGTTGACGAGCGCCCTTCGCACTAGTTCTAGTGGCGAGAGGGCGCCATCGCTTATACAAGTGTGGGTGTGGAAGTCATAAATCATCTTTGCTGTATCGAGGATAGCAGAAGATTTTCTCTCAGGCAACTATGTCTTCATACTGTCAGAGGAAAGGAGCATTAGAACTTGGGTAAGATAAATGTAGCCATAATAGGAGTTGGGAATTGTGCCTCATCATTAGTTCAGGGAGTGTACTACTATCGAGAGGCTTCTGAAGATGATTTCGTCCCGGGACTAATGCATGTCAACGTGGGTGGCTATCACATCAGCGATGTCAATTTTGTGGCTGCCTTCGACATAGATCGCAACAAGGTGGGCAAGGACCTGGCAGAAGCCATATCAACCCATCCGAATAATACCATCAAGTTCTGTGATGTTCCCTCCACTGGAGTAGTAGTAGACAGGGGTATGACCCACGATGGGCTGGGGAAATACCTTTCTCAGGTTATAACCAAGGCACCTGGACCCACTGCGGACATCGTTAAGATCCTCAAAGACAGGGAGACTGATGTGGTGATCAGCTACCTTCCTGTGGGCAGTGAGGAGGCTACCAAGTGGTATGTGGAGCAAGTGATTGCTGCGGGCTGTAGTTTCATTAATTGTATTCCTGTATTTATTGCGAGAGAGAAATACTGGCAAGGTAGATTTGAGGCTGCAGGCTTGCCAGTTATAGGTGATGACATCAAATCCCAGGTAGGCGCAACTATTACCCATCGCGTGCTCACCAGGCTTTTCCGAGACCGAGGCGTAAGGATGGAGAGGACCTACCAGCTGAACTTCGGTGGCAACACGGATTTCCTCAACATGCTTGAGCGAGAGCGACTGGAGTCCAAGAAGATATCCAAGACCAAGGCTGTGACTTCTCAGTTGGACTATGACATTGGCGAGGATAATATACATGTTGGCCCCAGCGACCATGTACCCTGGCTGGAAGACCGCAAGTGGTGTTATATCCGGATGGAGGGGCGCACCTTCGGTGATGTGCCACTTAATGTGGAACTCAAGATGGAGGTGTGGGATAGTCCCAACTCAGCGGGAGTGGTAATCGATGCGATAAGGTGTTGCAAACTGGCTCTGGACAGGGGCTTGACTGGTGCGCTAATAAGCCCTTCTGCCTACTTTATGAAATCCCCCCCAATCCAGTACACGGATGATGAAGCTCGAAAGCTGACCGAGGATTTCATTGCTGGGAATTCTACAGGAAAGGCCACGCGCGCTGCGGGTAGCACAGGTAAAAAGCGGCAGAAGAGACAATAAGGAAACTATGAAAATAGCTCTGGTTTCCCCTTATGATTACGCTTACCCAAGCGGGGTAAATATCCATATCTCCCATCTCCAGGATAATTTCACCCGAATGGGGCACCAAGTGAAGATTATTGCCCCCTCCTCAAATCCCCGGGAGACGCAGAGAAATGGAGATGTTATCGTATTTGGCAGACCAATACCAATTCATGCCAGTGGCTCAGTTGTCCGGAGTCCGGTATCACCGAAATTGGTTTTCTCCAGACGTATCGGGGATATGCTAAGACAAGAAAAGTTCGATGTTATTCATATCCACGAACCTTTAATGCCAACACTAGCCACTGCTGTGTTGCACCATGCATCGCAGGAACTCACCGTGGGCACTTTCCACGCCTTTCGCGCCCGAAGTTGGGGCTATCCTTTTTGGAAACCGATATGTCTCAACCGATGGTTCAACAAACTCGATGGGAGGATAGCGGTCTCCGAAGCTGCACTTCAGTTCGTTAGTAAGTATTTCCCGGCCGATTACAAGATAATTCCCAATGGGATCGACCTTCAGCACTTCACCGGTGATGTGACTCCTATTCCAGAATACTGTGATGGAAAGTTGAACATCCTGTTTGTTGGCAGGATGGAGAAAAGGAAAGGTTTCAAGTATCTGCTTGGTGCCTATGAACGAGTTAAGAGGGAATTACCTGAATGCCGTCTCATCGTGGTTGGTCCCCAGGGTCGTTCATGGCAGAAGTATCGGGGCCTTGCCATCAAGCGCAATCTGAAGGATGTTGTTTTCGCTGGCTACGTATCTTATGAGGACCTGCCTCGCTATTATAAAAGCGCCGACATCTTCTGTTCTCCAGCTACGGATAAGGAAAGCTTCGGCATAGTGTTGCTGGAGGCGATGGCTGTTGGTACGCCAATAGTTGCCTCGGACATCGCAGGTTATGCTGCTGTTGTCCACCATGGTGTTAATGGCCTGCTGGTTAAGCCTAGGGATGAGCAAGCCCTTGCAAATGCTCTACTCCAGTTACTTCAGGATAAGTCGCTGCGTGAGAGTATGGGTAATATAGCTGAGCTCAAGGCCAAGGATTATAATTGGGAGACAGTAGCACAGCAGGTGATGTCATATTACAACGATTTGTTACAGGGCTACCCCGGTAAGGTAAGTGAGGAGATAACCTGTGCTCAACAAGGCTCGACGCAGCTTGGCACAGCGTGTAAATAAAATACCGGCTGAGCTGGTTGCCAAAACGAGGATAAGTCCAAATATTTTAACTGCTCTCGGCCTATTAGTAGCACTTGTTACGGCCTGGGTATTATCCACAGGCCACTTTTTTTTGGGTGGTTTCCTCGTGTTGGGCTCGGGAGCTTTCGATATGCTCGACGGAGCAGTAGCTCGAATCAGTGGGAGGAGCACTCGATTCGGCGCCATCCTTGATTCAACGTTCGACAGGCTTTCCGAGGCAGCTCTGTTCCTGGGCTTATTAGCCTACTACGCGAATCAAGGCTCCTTTCAGGAGGTAGTGCTGGTTGGTGCTGCGCTGGTGGGCTCGATGATGACTAGCTATGTGAGGGCAAGGGCTGAAGTGCTGGGGCTGAAGTGCGAGGTGGGGTTATTTACCCGTCCTGAGAGGGTTATCTTGTTGGCAATCGGCCTTATCTTCAATCAGATGCTGGTGATTTTGTGGATAATAGCAGTGCTCTCTAACCTAGTTGCGTGGCAGCGATTATTCTACGTATGGCAACAGCTAAGGAAGGCGTGTAAAGAGGAAGACTAGTGCGGCTCAACAGAGATATACTTCAGGCGGGGCATCCACAGCGGGGCTAGTGGAAGGTTCTTAATGTAGGGTTTGGTAAGTACATAGGATATGTCGAAGTATATGGGAATACAAGCGGCATCGTTAACAAGGATTTGCTCGGCTTGTTGATAAAGATTCATCCGGGCAGTGACATCTGTTTCCTTCCGCGCCTCTTCAAGCAAAGCATCCACCTCGGAGTTGCTGTACTCACCAAAATTGTCCGGCGTATCACTGTGAAACAGTACGTCCAGGAAATTCTGCGGGTCAGGGTAATCGGCTCCCCAGCCAAGCGTAAGCAATTCGTCTTTCTCTTGCATCAGAAGGAAGGGGTATTTCTCCGGCTCCAACTGTCTAATCTCCACTTCCACCCCTAAATTGCGGCGCCACATGTCAATCAGGGCTGCCTCTAGGTTGGAGACTGTTCCTCTGCCGTATGAGGTCAGGGTGATAGGTGGCAAGTTGGCGGCAGCGCCATATTCGGATTCGGCAAGCAAACGTTTCGCCAGGTCTGCATCGAAATCTAACCCTTGAACATCCTCGTTGTAGCCAGGCATGACAGGGGGCAGTATGCCATGAGCTGTGTTTACCAGATCCTTGAGGACGAGGTTAACTATTTTGTCCTTGTCGATAGCGTGGCAGAATGCCTGGCGCACACTGGCGTCATCAAAGGGCGGCTTGGTCGCGTTGAAGCCTATAAAAGAGAGGCTGAGTTCTGGAATGATAGAGAGTTCTTCATTCAAAGGGTTGGTAGGATCGAGCACTCTCTCGATATCTCCCAGGTAGACATCTGTGATATCTATCTCTCCCGTCTCGTACATTCTCATGGGCACTCCGCCCCAGAGCAGGAAGACGACCTGTTCTACTTTGGGCGGTTCTAAGTAGTAGAGGCCATTTCTCTCCAGAGTTATGAAGTCGTCCCTTTGCCATTCCTTGAGTTGGAATGATCCAGTACCGTTGGGACTGTGCCACCAGTATGTTCCCGATTCTACATTGGTCTGATCGACAACGTAAGCCACGGGGTGGGCCAGCTTGGATAGGAAGTATTCCTTGGGAACATCGATGGTGATCTGAAGAGTGTTATCGTCAACGACCTGGATACCGCTTACCTCTCCAATCTCTCCTGATAGCTTTTCTCTCGCGCCGACGATATCGCCGAGATAAGTCTCGGCAGTCTGTGATCCGGTTGCTGGGTTACAGGCACGTTCCATAGAGTACTTGAAATCGCTGGCGGTGACTTCTCTGCCGTTGTGGAACTTGACGCTGTCACGTAGGTAGAAGGTATAGGTCTTGCCGTCGCTGCTTATCTCCCATCTTTCGGCGATTTCTGGTACCAGGTTGAGTTCCGGGTCGAAGCTGACCAAGCCGCTGAAAATCTCGACAATGTATGTCAGTGATGTATCAGACCGTGCTAACGCTGGGTCGAGAGTTAACGGGCCAACGTCGAAGAGGGTCAAGGTTCCGTTGGATGTGATGTCACCGGGTCCTGGGCCCCCTGAGGAGCAGGCTGTGGCGAGCAATGCCAGCACGATTAGGACACAAGCGATTTGTAGCAATAACCGTAGTTTCATTATCGCTTTCTACCTCTCTGTGCTCTCAGGCGAATGATCTCGGTTGTACCGGGTATCAAAAGGAAACCCAGTACAGCGAACCCGATTAGATTGCTCTGGCTTGTTGCTCCAGACGTGGCCTGACAACCGAATAGTCCGGTGCTAGGCTCAGGTGTCGCTGTGTCTTGGGGAAGTGTTGCTGGCGGCGACTGTCGAGGCTCAAGGCCTAAGCTTAGACGCCACAGGTTATCTAAGCCAGCAGTGTCGAAGCCATATACCGCCAGAAGCGCGTCATCGTAGCTTGAACCTTGCTTGAAGACATTCAAGAGCTGTAGCATTTTCTCTCTATCATATTGTCGGAGCAGAAGCTCGGCAATACTGTAACTCTCAGCGTAGGAGAGCATTGCCTCCTCGGTGTCAGAGGGGAAACTACTGGAGATGCTTTGAACCGAGATGAGGTTGTCTTCAGATATCGCCGCGTCGAGTGAAGACTTGAGATCAAATCGCAGATCGCCTTCTGCGTATAGTGAGAGCCCTTCATCAAGCCAGGTAGGTATATCGCTGTAGGGATTTGAGGTCATCTGATATGTCACAAGGTGCGCCAATTCGTGAGCTATGGCTCTTTTCCCCCATGCTAGATTGCTCGTATCTACTCCGATGGCCACAATGCCGTATTGGGGGAAGGCGATCCCACCAACCCACTCTTGGGGATACAACATGGCGTCACGCAGATCGGCTGAGTTGGCGTAGATATACAATGCTACAGATCGTTCAAGATATACGCCTGCATCACGCGCTAGTATCTCCAACGCCTCATTGGCGGAATCCAACAGCACCTGTGCAAAGGACATTCCACCCTCATACCAAAATAGGGTTATTTCGCCCTCTGTCAAGCTATCCCAGGGATAGCGCTGGTCGTTGAATTGAACAGTTTCCCAGTCGGTCTCAAGTTCGTCGCCAGTAGCGTCTTGAATTCTCCAACTGTATTGAACCTCAGCTCCAGGCGGCAGGCTGCCGAGCATCATCTTCATCTTCCAGGTCCAACTTGTTTCGACAAAGGGAGCGGGGTCAAACTCAGGTTGGACAACACTGGTCACCTTTACGGTGGTTATCTTGTTTACCCTGTAGCGGAGGAAGATCTGGGTGATATCGACAGTGCTTTCGGCTGTCAGGTTGAAGATCAATTCAGTTGGGAATCGAACATTGGCAGTAGAAAATGCAGATATTCCCTGTTGCGCGTGAATCGGTCCTACGGAGGCAATGATGAGAAGAAAGAGTACCAGAGTGAGCGGGATGAGTTTTTTCATCATCCTTGTACGTTGGCTCTCATGTAGGCTTTGAGTAGTTCATCAAGTTCACCGTCGAGCACAGCGGAGGAATCGCTGGTTTCATACCCTGTTCGATGGTCTTTAACAAGCTTATAGGGATGGAGCACATAGCTCCGAATCTGATTGCCCCACTCTGCGGTGATGTGTTCTCCCTTCAGCTTTGCATGTTCCTCGGCTTTTTTCTCCAACTCTAGCTCGAGGAGTCGCGAGCGCAGGATTTTCATTGCCACTTCCTTGTTTCGAAATTGTGAGCGCTCGTTTTGACAGGCAACCGCGATTCCTGTAGGCAGATGTGTCAGCCGAACCGCACTGCTGGTCTTCTGCATATGCTGACCACCGGGACCGCTGGAGCGGAAGGTATCTACCTTGAGATCGTCGGCGTTGATGATGACATCAACCCCGCTCTCAACCACAGGCATGACCTCCACCAGGGCGAAAGAAGTGTGACGGCTGTGGGAGGCATCGAAAGGCGAAATACGAACCAATCTATGTACTCCCCGCTCTCCCTTAAGGTAGCCATAGGCATAATCACCGCCAATTTCGGTGAGAACGCTCTTTACTCCTGCTTCCTCTCCCGGTGAGACCTCGATGACTTTAGACTGCCTGCCGTGTTGTTCTGCCCATCGGAGGTACATTCGGAGTAACATCTGGGCCCAATCTTGAGATTCAGTGCCCCCGGCACCAGCATGTATCGCCAGTATAGCGCCTCTCTGGTCATACCTACCGCTAAGTTGTAGTTGGAACTCCAAGTCCTCAAGGGAGCGCTCGACGCAATCTATTTCGTGGGAGATTTCATCTTCCAGAGAGCTATCTTCTTCAGCAAGGGATACATCGATCAGGATTGTTAGGTCGGAAACCTTCTTCTCCAGATCACGCCAGGTGGTCACTATCTCCTTTAGATAGGAGATCTGGCGCATAGTCTGCTGTGCCTTCTCCTGATCCTTCCAGAAGTCAGGTTGAGATGTCTCTCGCTCAAGTTGAGCTATCTGGTTTTCCTTCGTAGCGATGTCAAAGATGCACCATTATGCTGGAGATGTGTCTCTTTAGCTCATCTAATCTCTGTTTTTGATCTTCCATCATGCCCTCTTTCAGCGTCAGATGCCAGATTTATAATAGCGAGAGTTGTGAGTTATGCTCAGTTTCTTAGGCCACTATGGCTTTGGGTTGCTTTCCGGCAGCCAGATGTGCAAGTCTCGTGGGCTCCGGGATGCGGAAACCGGAGCAACACCGGAGTACCCAAGCTATGGCGGCTTGCAGGTCTACTTTATGTCCTATTGATACGTAGATTGGATTGACTCCTCGTCTGGTGCGGAGCACCGCTCCCACCACCTCGTCTTTATCAACGAGTTCAGCGTAGGAGCCTGGCTCTTGTGGCACCAATTGATGCTCGCCACAGAGCCTGGATTTGGCGCAGCCTATGGTTGGCTTATCCCAGAGTAGCCCCAGATGTGAGGCCAGCCCCAGCCTTCGGGGATGAGCAATGCCTTGGCCATCGATCAGTATCAGATCGGGCTCAGAGTCCAGCTCCTCGCAGGCCGCGAGAATCAAAGGAGCCTCCCTGAAGGAGAGAAGGCCCGGAATATAGGGGAAGGTGACCCTTTGTTCAATAATTTTCGCCTCCGCTGTCTTAAGCTCGGGATAGCTGAGGACGACAACGGCTGCTCGTGCAAACCCCTCAGTATCAGGTGCAGAGATATCGACTCCTGCAATTAGGCGGACATCACACACCTCGTTCTGTGTAGAGACCATCGCCGCCAGTTCTAGTTGTGCCTGCCTAGCTTGAAGGGGTGTCATCTGCCAGTCATGTAAATGCTGTGCCTTCATGGATTGTTCAGTGCTTTCAGCCGAAGAACTGGCGCACGGCGTCGAACTCTTTGGGAAGAAGATAGAGAACGAAGGGAAATTTATCAAGTAAGAAGGCTGCAAGTGCAGAATCTGCAACCGTAGCCTCAACTCTTGATAAGAAGAACTTGCTGACGATGGATAGAAGGACTCCCGCGACTACTCCGCCCATAACTAGGCCGAAAACGAGCCCGCCTAACTTATCAATCCAGCCCAGAAGTAGCAAGCCGAGAAACCCGCGTACTAACTTCGTTACTACTGTTATTGCTATCATGAATAGGACGAAGATTATGATAAAGGCGACTATCTTAGCCTGAGCCGGGCTCTCCAGCCAGCCTGACAGCCAATGGTCGGCCACGTAACTGTAGCCCCTTCCCGCGACAACGATACCCAGAACGATACCTACAAGAGGAAGAACGGTTCCTATTAGACCCCTTCTGAACCCTAGATACATGGGGACTACGAGTATGACGATTATTACTATGTCAAGCCAATTCATATTTCCCTACTGCTGCAACTGGCGGTGTCAGGCTTATTTTAACACACAACAGTATTTTACCAAACATGCCGGATAGTTTTGAGCTTGAGGGGGAGCATAGTGGTAGTGGGTAGCATACTGAGTGTATTGGATTGAGATGAAAGCATTCCCATTGACTCAGCCGAAGAACTGGCGCACCGTATCGAACTCGTCTGGCAAGAGGTGGAGCACAAAGGGAAAGTGATCGAGGAAAAAGGCGGCAAGACCGGAATCTCTAATGGTTGCTTCTATTCCAGGTGAAGAGTACTTAGCAATCAGAGTAAGAATGGCACCGGAGATTATCCCCCCTATTGCCAGTCCGAATGCCACTCCACCGAGTCTGTCGACCCAACCCACGAGCGGCATCCTTGAGGGTTTACCTGCAAAGGAGGATAATATCAAGAAGAGCTCGATTGATGCTATCATGACAAGGACAAAGATGATGAGAAATGCAGCTATTGTAGCTTGGTTGCGACTTTCGAACCATGAAGATAGCCAATCGGCCACGGAGTTATAGAAGAGGCCTGCCAAGGCTACACCCAGTATAATTCCCGCCAGTGGCAGAACAGTCCTTGTCATTTCCCCCCAGCCAAAACGGAATATGCGCATGAATCTACGCAGCAGTGAAAGTACTATCACGCCTGCTGTTATGGAAATGACGAAGATAATAATGAAGCCAGCTATCTTGGCCTGACCAGGGCTTTCCAGCCATGAAGATAGCCAATCGGCCACAGAGCCATAGAATACCCCTGCCAAGACAACACCGGTAATAATGCCGACCAGAGGAATAACTGTTTTCGCCAGCCCTCTTCTAAAGCCAATGAATGTGGGAATAACCAGGATCAGGAGGACCACCGCATCAAGCCAATTCATACAGGCCTGCCATTTCAATCCAGTTTTGAAGCCTATCTTAACACACGGAAGCTACGATGCCAAGTATGGGTCGCTGTGCTGAGGTAGAGGTACACAGTCTTGCTTTACACTCAATGTGCTCTATGCTAAATTTGTATATGGCTCTTATAGGGCTTTAATTATGTGTAGATAAGGGCACTTGGTGCCAAAGGAGGAAGAACTGTGAATTTGATCGTCTGCGTGAAGGAGATTCCTGACCCTGAAACTCCGGCTTCTGCCTTCGCAATCGATCCCGAGGCAAAGCGGGCTATCCCTGCCAAGGATACGCCGCCGGTGATCAGTCCCTTTGACGAGCAAGCGGTTGAAGCCGCCCTTCGTATGAAGGATGAACTTGGTGGCAAAGTTACCGTGCTTAGCATGGGCGCGCCATCGGCAGAGAAGGTACTGAAGCACACGCTATCGATGGGCGCTGATGAGGCGTTCTTGCTCAACGATGGTGCATTCGATAACCCGGATAGCACCTCTACCGCGTATGCCTTGGCCCAAGCCATAAAGAAGGTGGGTGAATACGACATCGTCTTCTGTGGCAGGCAGGCAGGCGACTTCGATGCGGGCCAGGTTGGCTCAGGTATCGCTGAGAGCTTGGGTATACCTAGTGTGACGGTAGTCAAGAAAATCGATGTAAGTGACGGTAAGGCCAGGGTGGAGCGAGTTCTGCCAGACGGCTATGAGGTGGTTGAGGTATCGCTTCCGGCGCTGGTAACTGTGAGCAGCGAGCTGGGTGAGCCCAGATATGCTACCCTCAAGGGTATCATGGCTGCTGCAAAGAAAACGGTTCCCGTCTGGAACACTCAAGAAATCGGGGCTGAGTCGTCTAAGGTCGGGGCTTCCGGGGCACGCACCAAGATACAAAAGTTGTTCATTCCGGTTCGGGAGTCCAAATGCGAGATGCTAGAGGGGGAGAACGAGGAGGAGGCTGCGTCTAAATTAGCTCTCAAACTAAGGGAAGTAAAGCTAATATAGCGCAATACCTGAAGGACAATTAGGAGGTAAATCAGATGGCTGATGATAAAGGGGTTCTGGTCTATGGTGAGTGTGTGAATGGTGGCTTGGCCGCAATGACATTGGAGTTGCTTGGAATCGGTAGGAAGCTTGCTGATGATCTCGGCGAGGAGTTAGCAGCTGTACTGCTTGGTGAGAAAGTTAGCGATCTGGCCGAGGAGGCTATCCGTTTTGGGGCGGACAAGGTCTATGTCATCGAGAGCCCATTGCTCAAAGATTATGTGAACGATTCATATGTGGCAGCGATGGACAAGCTTTGCCAGCAGGTCAAGCCTACTATATTGTTGATGGGTCAGAATGCAGTTGGGCGCGACCTAGCGCCGCGGCTGGCATTCAGGTTGGATACGGGACTGACAACGGATTGCCTGGAGCTGAAGATTGACCCCGCTACAAAACTGATGGTGCAAACGAAGCCGGTATACGGCGGAAATGCTCTGGCAGAGATCATTTGTGAGCAGACTAGGCCTCAGATGGCAACGGTCAGACCCAAATGCATGGAGCCACTGCAGAGGGATGATTCCCGGAAAGGTGAGGTTGTTGCCTTTGATGCAGGGTTAGATGCTTCTGCGATAAGGATAAAATGGTTGGAGAAGGTGAAGGAGGAAGTTGAGGGGGTGAAGCTTGAGGATGCCGAAGTTGTAGTGTGTGGAGGAAGGGGAATGGGTAGTCCTGAGGCCTTCGACCAGCTTGCGCAGCTAGCTAAACTTCTGGGTGGAGCTCTTGGGGCGACCCGTCCACCTTGTGATTCGGGATGGCTGCCAACAACTTCCCAGGTAGGACTCACAGGCAAGCTTGTTACTCCTACGCTCTATATTGGTATAGCGCTGTCGGGGGCAAGCCAGCACCTGGCGGGGTGCTCGGGGTCGAAAAACATGATCGCCATCAACAAGGACCCTGATGCCAACATCTTCAAGGTATGTCAGTATGGAGTAGTTGGCGATTATAAGAAGGTGCTACCCCCGTTTATCGAGAAGGTCAAGGAACTCCTTGCTGGATAGTTGAAGGCGCTTTGCCCCTCTTGGCGAGTGCCTGATTGGGATTGGGTTTGCGGTCGTTTGACCGTAAAAGAAACTCTGTAAGGCTGCATTGAGTTGTGGGGAGAATGCCTAGCCTTGCAGAGTCTTTATTTTGTGGTGAGTGCGCGTTCCTTCGCCTTTGGAAGTGACCTCTGAAATAGAGACGGTAGCGACATCTGACGAGGTGGTCAGGTATCTTTGGGCCATCCTGCCCAATGGTTGAGCCAAGGCTATCGCTG
>DAOUTY010000164.1 GCA_030668425.1 Chloroflexota bacterium | reverse complement strand
CATTTCCCTGTGGGGGTCTATCCCTCGAGGGTATATCCTGCGTGCCCGAAGGGAAGAGCCCTTTTGCCGCAGTGGTGGTCTGCCACCCTCATCCCCTCTATGGCGGAATGATGGACAATAACATTGTCATCGCCATTTGCCGGGCCCTGACGCAGGCATCCATCGCCTCACTAAGATTCAACTTCCGGGGCGTCGGCAGAAGCCAGGGAGTGCATGACAACGGAATCGGTGAGCAAGACGATGTCGCCGCGGCGCTTTCATTCCTCTCATCAACGAAAGGGATTGACTGGGACAGGATCGGTCTCTGCGGTTATTCCTTTGGCGCCGGCGTTGCGCTCGAAGTAGCCACCAAGGATGAGCTAGTCAAGGCACTGGCACTGGTATCGCCAATCCTCTCTCACTCGTCTCCACTAGAGAGTTATGTCAAGCCCAAGCTGCTCCTTTGGGGCAGCGAGGACCTGGCGCTGCCCGCTGTCGACCTCAAGAGCTTCACCGAGGAACTACCGGAGCCGAAGCAATACAAGGTAATCTCCGGCGCCGATCACCTCTGGTGGGGCTATGAGGATAAGGTAGGAACCAGGGTTGCAGCTTTCTTCGCAGACGCACTCAATCCGCCCTCACAGAGCTAGGCTAATCCCTCCGATTCCAGAGAAATCTTCCGCAGATCCAGTCCTTCCCCACCTAGCTGACGGCGAAAAGCTTCAAAAGACGGCATAGAGGGAAAATAGACAAGGTGGGAATGACAGCCACAACCCGTGGAGCCGAACCCAGCGACTGGTGACTGGGCCTGAGGCATGTCCACCGCAGCCTGATACCAGTCACATTCCAACCTCTCACCGGAAATTAAATACCAAGCCTCAACTACTTTCGCTTCCTGCCTCAGGTAATCGATATGCCAGTGAAGCTTCTTCCCGCCCCGGATGTGCCGCCTCACTCTGGAAAAGAGCCCTCCCAGCGCACTGCCTGCGTAGAGATAATAGCCAGTGGGAAAAGAGAAGGCTGCCAGCTTCCCCACGGTGATGGGTGTATCCTTATCCAAGGCGAGGATGAGGGCATAAGTGCCCTTAGCGTCTACCACGGGGCGATTCTAGGCTCCGGATAGGCGGGTGTCAATAAATTTGTGGCAGCGAAACTAAAGTGTCATTGCGAGCGGTGGGATTGCTTTGTCGCTAACGCTTCTCGCAATGACATCTACATACAATAAATCACCACAATGGGGACGTTCAATTGAACGCCCTCACTGGATGTGCTAAACTCAGAATCGAAAATGAAATGGTGGCTGCAACGGAGTACGATGGCGATACCGGATGCCTTTAACCGTGGGGCGGCAAGAACCCTACCCCTATTCTTAATCGCCTTGACAGTGATTGGCGTCGACCAGCTCAGCAAGTACCTGGTCAGGGCTAACATGGAACTGGGGCAGTCGATACCCAGCGAGGGCCTGGTACGGCTCACTTATACCACCAATACCGGCGGTGCCTTCGGCCTTTTCGCTAACCAGACCTTTCTCCTGTCCCTAGCTGCCGTTGTTGCGATTACAGTTCTTGTCCTGTATCTTCGCTACCTCCCTCGAGGAAGCACGCTGCTCAATGTAGGGCTAGGGCTTGACCTCGGAGGTGCCATAGGCAATCTGATAGACCGCGTTCGCCTTGGAGAGGTAACCGATTTTATCGATATTGGCGCGTGGCCGGTATTCAACCTCGCCGATTCGGCCATAGTAGTCGGAACCTTCCTTATCGCCTATTACTTGCTGTTCGCCGCCAAGAAGAGGGCTCGTCAGCAAGAGTGACAGTTCCTGGACCTCTATCACAGATATGGACAAAAAATACGAACTCACCGTCGATAGCCCTGGCAGTCGCCTCGATACATACGTAGCAGAGCAGTGCCAGATCTCTCGCGCCTACGCACAGAAGTTGATCGACGACGGTCAGGTCACCATCAACGGCCAGCATGCCAAAGCGAGCCACAGGCTCGACGCTGGCGACAGAGTTGTTGCCACTATACCCCCACCATCCCCCATTTCCCTGACCGCAGAGGACATACCACTTAAAGTTGTCTACGAGGACAGCGATACCATAGTAGTCGATAAGCCAGCGGGACTGCTCGTTCACCCCGCTGCGGGACAGTACACTGGTACACTGGTAAATGCTTTGCTCGCCCGTTGCCCCGACCTCGGTGTAATCGACGGCTCAGTTCGCCCCGGCATCGTGCACCGGCTGGACAAAGACACCTCAGGACTGATGGTGGTAGCTAAGAACAACGCCTCGCAGGCGAGCCTTTCCCGCCAGATCAAGCAGCGCTCGATCACAAAGGGATATCTTGCCCTGGTCACAGGACACCTCGCCCCAGAGCAGGGTGCCATCGAGGCCCCCATAGGTCGCCATCCCCATAACAGGAAGCGCATGGCAGTCGTCACCGGAGGCAGGGAGGCACGGACGCGATACCAGGTGATTAAATATCTGAACGGCTACACCCTGCTTGAGGTAATGCCAGAAACCGGGCGCACTCATCAGATCAGGGTTCATTTCTCAGCGATAGGACACCCCGTCTTTGGCGACCCCGTGTACGGGAAGAAGTCACCGCTTCTGGAAAGACAATTCCTCCACGCTCACCGCCTTGGCTTCAAGCTGCCATCAAGCGGGGAATATGTAGAGTTCAGGTCCGAGTTGCCACCAGAGCTGGATAATGCCCTACAACGAATCAGCGCAGAGAATGGCGGGTAGCTACCAGGAGCGGGGTTACCTGCGTGTGCGCTTTACACCCAGCCTTATCAAAGCTTCTTCTCGATCTTGGCCCACGAATCGCGTAAAGTAACCGTCCTGTTGAATACCATCCGTTCGGCAGAAGAGTCTTTCGAATCAACACAGAAATAGCCCAGCCGTTCGAACTGATACCGGCTCCCCGGGGCTGCGCCCGCCAGGCTGGGTTCGATATACCCCGTCACAATCTCCTGTGAATCGGGATTCAAAACGCTTTCAAAACCAGCCCCATCCCTGACTTCGCCGGGGTCCTCCGCGGTGAAGAGTCGATCATAAAGGCGCACTTCAACCTCGAGCGCGTGGGCAGTCGAAACCCAGTGGATGGTTCCTTTGACCTTGCGCCCATCCGGAGAGTTACCCCCTCGTGACGCCGGATCATAAGTGCAACGCAACTCAACCACTTCGCCGGTATGCTCATCCTTCACCACTCCGACGCAGGTGATGAAATACGCATATCGTAACCTTACCTCACGACCTGGGGCCAGACGGAAGAACTTCGGGGGCGGGTCTTCACGGAAATCATCCCTCTCGATGTACAACACGCGCGAAAAAGGCACCTTCCGCGTCCCCATATCGGGGTCTTCCGGATTGTTGACAGCATCCACCTCTTCAGTCTGGTCTTCGGGATAATTATCGATGACCACACGGAGGGGACGCAACACGGCCATAACGCGCGGGGCGCGCTTGTTCAGATCCTCCCGGATGCAGTGCTCAAGCAGCGCAATATCGATGGTGCTGTCAGTCTTGGCGACACCGATACGCTCGCAGAAATTCCGGATGGACTCCGGCGTGTATCCGCGCCTGCGTAAACCCGAAACAGTCGGCAGCCGAGGATCGTCCCATCCGCTGACATGTCCCTGCTCCACCAGTTGCAGCAGCTTTCGCTTGCTCATCACCGTGTAAGTGAGATTGAGGCGAGCGAACTCGATCTGCTGGGGATGATAGACTCCCAGTTCGTCAAGAAACCAGTCATACAACGGGCGGTGAGCTTCGAATTCCAGCGTGCAAATAGAATGGGTGATCCCCTCGATAGAATCCTCAAGTCCGTGGGCCCAATCGTACATCGGATAGATGCACCACCTGCTACCCGTACGGTGATGTTCTGCATGCAGGATGCGATACATGGCCGGATCGCGCAAATTCAAGTTTGGTGATGCCATGTCGATTTTGGCGCGGAGCACTCGGGAACCATTCTCGAACTCTCCCGCCCGCATGCGTTCGAACAAATCGAGGTTTTCTTCGACCGAACGGCTGCGGTGCGGACTCTCCTTGCCAGGATCAATGAAAGTGCCACGGTACTCCCTGACCACATCCGCGCTGAGATCATCAACATAAGCCTTGCCGGCTTTGATCAACTGCACAGCATAATCATACATTTGATCAAAGTAGTCCGATGCATAAAACAGCCGATCCTCCCAGTCGAACCCGAGCCAGCGCACGTCTTCTTCGATCGATTCAACGTATTCCTCTTCTTCCTTGGTGGGATTTGTATCATCGAACCTCAGATTGCACAGACCTCCGTACTCAGCGGCGATGCCGAAATTGAGGCAGATGGACTTAGCATGCCCGATGTGCAAATAGCCGTTCGGCTCCGGCGGAAACCGTGTGTGCACACGCCCCTGGTATTTGTTGGTTTTGAGGTCCTCGTTGATGATAGTCCGAATAAAGTCGGAGGGAGCGGTTGATTCAGGTGTGGTCATAATACTAAAATTTCCTCAGCTTTTCTCTGGTATTGAAGCAGTTGCGCCCCGATTATCTGGTTTAGGTCACACCCTAAATTACAATTTGCAATTGCCATTGTCAAGGACTGGGCTAACTGGATGACCCCTAATAGACTCTCACTTCTGATGATGCTAGAATAGGGAACGATCGCTGGAAAAGACCCTCTAAGGT